>CAZRKQ010000203.1:0-12857 GCA_964600755.1 uncultured Thiotrichaceae bacterium | reverse complement strand
GACGGCTTCACTGGTAACGCGTAGGGTGCAATAGCGTAGCGTATTGCACCGACTGCATCCGGCGGATTACGGCTAGCGCCTAATCCGCCCTACGGCCATGCGAAGCACGAGCGCCCGGGAGGTACGGTTTATATACATAGGTAACACATTAGTCCAAGGACATAGGTAACAGATTGAGTAATCTGTTGGCACCGACAAGAGGAGGTGCCTATGCCCTGGAAAGAGGCGAAACCAATGCTTAATTACACGCGATAATAAATAGAAAAGATCACATCCAGTAACAGGACGACCCTGTTTATGATCGTCTCCAGATAGTCTTGCCATCCTTGTCTTCCAGCTCAATCCCCATCCCGTGCAGTTCGTCCCTGATCCTGTCTGCTTCAGCCCAGTTTTTATCTGCCCTGGCCTGCAGACGCTGTTGAATCAATGCTTCAATCTGCTCGTAATCCCCGGCACCTGCCCCGCCCTGCAGGTAGCTGTCCGGATCAGCCTCCAGCAGCCCCAGCACATTGGCCAGTTTTTTTAGAATCGCTGCCAGTCTTGATGCTTGTGCTGGATTACCTTCATCGCGTGCACGATTTACATGATTTGCCAGATCAAACAGGACCGCAATCGCTTCCGGTGTATTGAAGTCATCATTCATCGCCTTGTCAAAACGCGGTGTATATTCATCCCCGGCTGTTACATCTGTTGCCAGCTCAATCCCACGCAGACTGTTATAAAGCCGGGTCAATGCTGCACGCGCACTATCGAGCAGTTGATCAGAGAAATTCAGCGGACTGCGGTAATGACTCGCCAATACAAAATAACGTATTTCCTCGCCCTGGTAGTGCTTGAGAATTTCACGCACGGTAAAAAAGTTGTCCAGTGACTTTGACATTTTCTCGTCATTGATGCGCACAAAGCCATTGTGCATCCACAGGTTTACAAAATGCTCACCGGTTGCTGCCTCAGATTGAGCGATTTCATTTTCGTGATGCGGGAATTGCAGATCCTGGCCACCACCATGTATATCGAAATGGTTGCCCAGGCTGCAGGTCGACATCGCCGAGCACTCGATATGCCAGCCGGGACGTCCCGGCCCCCAGGGGGAATCCCATGATGGCTCTTCAGGCTTGGCCGCTTTCCACAGGACGAAATCAAGGGGATCATCTTTATGTTCATCGACTGCAACGCGTTCGCCTGCGCGCAGGTCTTCCAGCTGCTTGCCGGAGAGCTGACCGTAATTCTCAAATGTGCTGACATCATAATAAACGTCGCCGTTATCGGCCTGGTAGGCATGGCCTTTATCAACCAGTTGCTGCACCATGGCGATAATTTCCTTCATCGAAGTTGTCGCCCTTGGTTCCTCTGATGGTTCAAGCACACCCAGCGTGGCAGTGTCTTCATGCATGGCCTGGATATAACGGTCTGTCAGTGTCGTAATATCCTCGCCGTTTTCATTGGCACGGTTGATTATCTTGTCATCAACATCTGTAATGTTGCGCACATAGGTCACATCAAGCCCGGTATAACGCATATAGCGAACCACGGTATCGAACACAACCAGAACACGCGCATGCCCGAGATGGCAAAGGTCATAAACCGTCATACCGCAGACATACATGCGAACCTTGCCTGGTTCGATGGGCGTGAAGGCTTCTTTTTTGCGGGTCAGACTGTTGTAGATACGCAGCATGCTCAATCCGTTTATGAAAAACAGGCGGCATATTAACGGATATGGCCTGGCAGCGCTAATCAAGGCCGCACCGTATCTGTTAGATAATTCGTTGATGTTGTCTACGTTCTGGAAATTCTTAAATTACCGCAGAGGCGCAGAGGCGCGGAGATTTGAATGATGACCCGTAGTAGTGATCGGCCGTAATATGGTTTTGGCATTTCCGATTTAGAACAATCGCCAGCAATGCCTCGTTTATGCAGGCCTACGAGTTTTTCCCATCTGTGTAATACCCTGTCCCTACTCTGCGCCTCCGCGTCTCTGCGGTGAAACTATCTTGTGGGCGCTCACTCTCATTTGGCCGCCTATCATTAACTACTGACCAGATGCAGTCTGTTATCAGAAAAATCCATGATTAAATCAAACCGATTGAGCAAATCGGCACCAAGAATCGCATCTATACCAGTAGATGAATGCAATGCCAACTCACATGGCAACTCTCCAGCATCAGTAAAATAGTTTTTGTTGCTCACACTGAAATAGTTTACGAACATCTTGACTTTTAACTTTCCATATACAGGATGAAAATCATCTACAACCCTCGTCTGCCTGTCCTTCGATATCAGTTGTTCTGATATATATGATGTCGTTGCTCCCGTCTTTATGGCAGCACGACATGGAATTTCATTGATCTTGATATCAACGCATGGAACCCCGGAAATAAAGCTCAATGGCACACCCTTTTGATCTGGCGCTATCCCGTTAATATTGATTGTGTTTCTGGTCAATGACACAACCTTTCCTTTCAAAATGTCCATACCAATGACGCCATCAAGTGTCGCCCCCATCATTCGTGATAAATCACTAATACGCACACCTTGATACTCATCATAAAACGTTTTTACCGCACCCGTATCTAACAGCATGCGTTTGCCGTTAATATCAGCAATGATATGCCCGGTTGAATTGTCATATACCTGTTTCATCTTTGCCTCTTCTTTAAGACAACCAATTATTGTTTGTGATAATGAATAGCATTAGACCCTTACATACAGACCGACTTGCTCAGGAAAACCGGACAATAACCGGCATATCAAAGCGCACCCAGTAGTTAATATGGATGGCTTTTTCGCGGGCTATCCTTATGTTCTTTTCGGCATTATTCACAATGCGCTCGATCTTCCTGTAGCGCTCAGGCTCAAGCAGTTGCATTTGTAATCTCCATGCATCAAATCTCTTAATGATAAACTCAAGATTATTTTTCAGAAAAGCATCGGCTGGTTTAACCACTGCCGCGAGTTCCTGTAATTCTCTAGAATTTTCGCTATGGTTTTCTACAATTGCGCGATGGGTTTCTATAGCACTGCCCATCAACGTTCTGGAACATTCCAGGTAATCCATGGCCTTTTCGAAGTCTCTTGACTCCTGCGATTTAAATAATGACAACATATTCCGTGTAAACACCTGGAATCAGCCTGGCTAGGGTTTAATTGAACGAAATTTAGCAATCACGCGTGAATATGGCTTGACAATCCGCGCCATCCGTTTAACGTATTTCCTTACTGACAGCATCGGCACACTCATGCAAATAACCCACTTTGCGCCTGCGACAAACATGTTATGGAAACACATCGAAAGCTGTGGCCATGATCCGGCGCCGCTGTATAGAAAAGCAGGCATCAATCCCGAGCTATTAAAAAAATCCGACGCTCGAATCAATATTTCACATGTCGATGAACTCTGGCACCTTGCTGTCGAACTTCTCGATGACCCCTGCTTCGGTATAAAAATGACAGAGAGCTGGCATCCATCCTATGTCGGCGCACTGGGATACGCATGGTGTGCGAGCTCAACCTTGAGAACGGCACTTGACAGGGTGGTTCGTTACATTCATGTAGTGACTGAAGACCTCGGCATCAAACTGTCTGAAACACCGCTTGGTTTAAAAGTCACTGCCGACCTGGAAAAATCGGTTTTTACGCTTCCCCAGCACCATGATGTAGTCATCTCGGTGCTCATGCATATGTGCCGCTTTAACTATGGTGATGAGTTACTTGCTGCGGAAGTTTGCCTTGCTCATGAAAAGCCACCCTGTGAGAAAGTCATATCGGACTACTTCAGAACACCGGTTATTTATGACACCCCGGAAAGCAGCTTCACGCTGGCGAAGAAGGATGTCGATAAAAGATTATTATCAGGCAACAGGGAACTCGCCCTGCTTCATGATGAATTCCTGATGAAGTACCTGATTGAGATCAAGAAAGGCGATATTGTCCAGCAGATTCAATCAGTAATAATTGATAATTTACCCTCTGGAAAAGTCTCGGATAACCTGATCGCAAAAGAACTGAATCTAAGTGAAAGAAGCTTGCAAAGAAAACTAAAGGAAAAAGGAACGACTTTTAGAACGGTGCTGGATGATGTGCGCGAAATGGCCGCTATTCAATATATTAAAAACCCGGTGAACACAATGAGCGATATTGCGTTTCTTCTTGGTTTTTCCGAGCAAAGTGCTTTTTCCAGGGCCTTTAAAAAATGGACCGGGACTTCACCGATAAAATACCGCAATTCGCTGAAATAAACCGCACCACTCACGTATCAGTTATTCCTTGAACCACAAAGGTAATGTGTGTTCTGGTTTCGACTGATTTGAAAACTACTGCCAGATTTAAATTCTTTGATCAATATTGAAACAAGAAGCAACTATTCGGGGTTTTTATGTACTTGTTATCACCTTGATGGTATCCGGGTAGTATCTCAATTAATTATCACTTGTAATTAAGCATTTGGTTTCGCTCCTGCTGGAGCGAGTTACCTTTTTTGCTCGCCCAAAAAACGTAACCCAAAAAATGCGCCCAAATCAGTTTGCCCCTTCGGGATTCCCTCACCATTCGCCTTTACCAACGGGCCGTCCTGATTCGCCGTCCGGGCTCAACAGGACTAAATCCGACGTCCATGTCGGCCATCGGTTGATTTCATTGGCCCTACCAAAGACGAATGGCTCGGCAAACTTCATGGGGGGGTAGTCTCCCCCGTTAAGCTCGCCGAAGCCTGTCCTGAGCCAGCCGAAGCGGACAGCTTCACTGATAGGGTCGATTGACCAGCGTGTAGGGTGCAATAGCGAAGCGTATTGCACCGACTGCATCCGGCGGATTACGGCTAACGCCTAATCCGCCCTACGGCCATGCGTAGGGTGAAGTAACGGCAAATCACAGGGATGTGATTTGCAACGTAACTCGCTCCAGCAGGAGCGAAACCAATGCTTAATTACACGTGATAATCAATAGGAAAAGATTACGTACAAAGACAAAACATAATCCATTACAGATGATTACTCAGTAGAAAAGGCACTGTCTGCCTGGTTAGTTCCTGGCGAGTACAGGGTATCGCTGCTGTTTAGAATAAATCCTGACCGTATTAGACTATATAAATATTCTTATATTGTTGTATAATTCCCGCACTAAATGTAAGTGTCAGTGCTGCGCATTGACGCAATTCCAGACTTGCCTGCCAACTGATCAGCACCGGCAAGGTAAGCACTCTGTTTCACCATTCCGCGGATCGTTATGCAATTGCTAACAGGCCTGTTGATTACGCCTCTCATCGGGGCTCTATTGATCGCCGTTTTACCGGCAGGTCATGATCGCCTGTACCGAAATATCGCCCTGGCCACATCCGTGATCGCCATGATCCTGTCGTTCTACGTCCTCAGCGTGTTCGATACCCAGGCCACCGGCCTGCAGCTCACCGAGCACATGAAATGGAATCCACGCCCGGGGATGGCCTGCGATATCGGCATCGATGGCATTTCCTTACCCATGATGGTACTTGGCTGCGTGCTGATACTTGTTGCGGGTTTCTATCCTGCTAGCGTGCTGAATGTAATCGACGTGTCTACTCAAGACTGGATAGACCACTTGAACCCATAGTGATTTAGGAAGTACCCATGAATGCTATTGCTGACGAGGAACAAACCGTCGCCAACCCCGGAAAATTCACCCCCAGGCAACTGATCGCAGCATGTGTCTTCATGGCTCTTGCCGTGGGCCTGGCCATGGTGGTACCCACCATTGAAATCGCCTGGGTTAGCGCCATCCTGGTATTGACAATCTACCTGTTTGCTTTTGAAGTCGTCGGTGTTGATGTTGCCGCTGCCACCATCATGGTATTACTGGGACTGACATCCTTATTTGCACCTTTCATGGGACTGGAACAGGGCCTGGTGGATAACAAACATCTGTTTGATGGCTTTTCATCTAACGCGGTAATATCCATTATTGCGGTAATGATCATCGGTGCAGGCCTCGATAAAACCGGCATCATGAGTAAGGTCGCCGCCTTCATTCTAGGCATTGGTGGAACCACCGAAACACGCATCATCCCTATTATTTCTGCAGCTGTCGGTTTCATCTCTTCATTTATGCAGAACGTAGGTGCTGCTGCACTGTTCTTACCCGTAGTCTCTCGTATTTCGGCACGCGCCGGTATTCCCATGTCACGTTTACTGATGCCAATGGGTTTCACGGCCATCCTCGGCGGCACCATGACGATGGTCGGCTCCAGCCCGTTGATCTTACTGAATGACCTGATACTCACTTCCAATAAAGCATTACCTGCCGATCAGCAAATGGATACCTGGGGTTTGTTTTCAGTGACACCCATAGGTGCTGCACTGATCATTACCGGTATTGCTTACTTTGTTATCGCCGGACGTTTCGTTTTACCCAATACAGCAAGCGAGAGCAGCACCAGCGGCGCAAACGCCATGCAATATTTCCAGAACGTGTATGGCGTAAATTACTCACTATCTGAAGTCGCTGTTACAGATGACAGCCCGATGATTGGTAAATTGATCGATGAAATTGAGAGCGTCTGCCGTATCCGTATTATCGCGACCAGACGAGCAGGTGATGATATACGAATCGGACCGGGTGCCCTGGCACGTGATATCGAAATTGAGGCAGGCATGATACTGGGTGTCATTGCTGATCCTGAGCATCTAAACAACTTCGCTGAAAAGGGTCATCTGAAAAAATTCAAACAGCTGAAAACATTCTCTGAATATTTATCTGCATCGAAAACAGGTATTGCCGAAGTCGTTATTCCCCCGGGTTCAAGCCTGATTGGAAAATCCGCACGTGATGTCTGGATGCGTAAAACCTATGGCCTGGCGATGATCGGTCTGCATCGTGACGGTAAAACCCTGCGTGAAGGCGATGATATTCGCAATATGGAATTAAAGGCCGGTGATACTTTGGTTGTGTACACGGCATGGACTGCATTGGAGCGAATCGAAAAGAATCACGATTTCGTTGTAGTGACAACCGAGTACCCACGTTCAGAAGAAGTACGTCCACACAAGGTCCTGCCTGCTACTATCTTTTTTGGCATCGCGCTTTTCATGGTGCTGTTTACCGACATCCGTCTTTCAGTCGCATTATTAACCGGCGCCATAGGAATGGTGTTATCGGGTGTGTTAAATATCGAGGAAGCTTACGATGCAGTAAGCTGGAAAACCGTATTCCTGCTTGCTTCGCTAATTCCGTTAGGATTGGCCGTTGAGACGACAGGCACCGCTAAATGGACCGCAGACCAGGTACTGTTAGTCGTTGGGCATATGGATATCTGGGTTATCCAGTTGGCGATAGCAGTACTGGCGACCTTCTTCACACTGGTGATGTCCAATGTTGGTGCAACCGTACTACTGGTACCTCTGGCTGTTAATATTGCTATCGGCGCCGGAGCGAACCCGGCAGTTTTTGCGCTTACCGTCGCCATCGCAACCTCTAACTCTTTCCTCATCCCGACGCACCAGGTCAACGCTTTAATCATGGGGCCAGGAGGATACCGCGTATCAGACTTTTTGAAAGCGGGCGGCATCATGACTGTTCTGTTCCTGATCGTAATGATGCTAATGATGAACCTGGTCTTTTAACTGGAAGAATAAAAACCATGATCATATTTATAAAATATCTATTAGCAGTAGTGATCGGTTTACTATTGCCGGGTATATCGTTGGCCAGTGAATCGGCTGGCAGTGGTCACCTGGATATAACAAACAGTGGTGCTGGCCTGTTTGCCATTGCGATCTTCCTTATTGCCTACCTGCTAGTGATGACATCATTACGGTTCAGCATACTAATATCGACTATTAGTACCTGAGTTTATGTATTGAGTAATAGTACTGGCTTACCTTCCGGGTACACTATATGGGAGAATACCCACAGGCAAACACCAGAAAATAATAACAGGTATATTTATCTGATAGTCATGAGTAACAAACCCAGCGTATCGGTGTTATTTGTCTGCATGGGCAATATATGTCGATCACCAACAGCAGAAGGCGTTTTCAGGCACAAGGTATTAGATGCGGGCCTGGAAGACAAGATCCATATCGATTCAGCCGGAACCATTGCTTATCATGTCGGCCATCCGCCCGACCCGCGCGCTCAGAAAGCCGCACTGAAACGCGGTTTTGATCTTAGTTCACAACGGGCACGCAAGGTCACGAGCAGCGACTTTGAAGCGTTTGATTTTGTGCTCGCAATGGACAGCGATAACCATTATGAACTCGAAATTATTTGCCCGCCGGGTCATGAAAACAGGCTGCACATGTTTTTGAAGTTTGCTCAAAACAGTAACGAAACCGATGTGCCTGATCCGTACTATGGCGGTGGCAATGGTTTCGAAACCGTTCTAGATCTGATTGAAGATGCTTCAGAGGGACTGTTGAAGCATCTGAAACAACAAAAGATAGTTCCCGGGAATTAGAACCCGACATCAACTCGCTGAAATATCATGCTATAGCCAGAAGCTGGCCTGGCTGACTGCATGCAAACATGTTCTCTCGCAAAGGCGCAAAGAACGCAAAGAACGCAAAGATTTTATGTATTGTTTGTAGTAGTTCAGGTTTGATCTGACAGTTGTTGTCGATTTTCGTATAAGCGAAAAACCAGCCTATGTTGAAGGTTTAACATACTGTTTTCTCGCAGAGGCGCAGAGAACGCAAAGGAAGATTAATAAAACTATACTGTTTTTTACAAAAAAACACATGTCACCTCTGCGTTCTCTGCGCCTCTGCGAGAGTAAATATCTATAGTTGTAGGCCTTGATAAGCGAAGCGTTGCAGGCGGATTCATTCGCCAGGAACGGCAAGGCCTTGTCCTGGCCTACGATCTGAAAGATTAGAAACCAGATCCCGGAACCTGGATTCCGGGGACTGGTTACAGTATTTACTCGCCGGTTATTGCTGTCTCGGGTTTTGGCGCTTCCTTAGATTGTGGCTTGGACTCGGGCGCATCCGCGGCTTGAGGCTTTGACGCTGGTGCCTCCTTAGTTGGAGTTGCTGGCGCTGGTGCGTCTTTAGTTTCAGGCTTTGGTGCTGGTGCTTCCTTGTTTTGTGGCTTTGACGCTTGTTCACTGGCTGGTATCTGTGCAGATGCATCAGATTTTTGTTCTGCTACAGGCTGATTTTGTGACTCAGTTGCCTGCTTTGCTTCTGTTTGACGTGGCTTGCCAGGACCACGCCTGCCACGGCCACCCCTGCGGCCTCGGCTTCTCGGCTTGCTTTCAGCCGTTTTTTCTGTTGAATCCTTAGCGCTTGTTTTAGCTTCCGTCGGCTTCTGGGTTTTACCACCTTGCTGGCCAGTTTGTTGTGCGCTCTTCTGTTTAGCCTGTTGTTCACTGCGTGGTGCGCTTTTCTGACCCTGGGCAGGTTTACGGCCGCCGCCACCGCGACGGCGCTGCTGTCCTGCCTGCCCCTGGCCTTTACCTCGCCCACCTCGTGTCCCCCCGCGTCGAGCAGCTGGTTTCCTGGGTTGCTCTGGTGCTTTCTTTTCCCTGGCTTCGGCTTTACCTTCATCGCCGGTAAATAATGAAACAATTTTAGTCAGCAGTCCGCCCGTTGGTTGTACAACAGGTAGCGGTGCAGGACGAGATGGGACGATAGCGGTGACCGCCGGTTGCTCAGGTTGAATCACCTTTTCTTTAAAATCAGCTGGACTGTAACTCTCGCCAACATCAACAACCTGCTTGTAACTGGCAACATCACTGGCTTCGTCAATTTCGCTGCTGCGAACACGCTCGACCCGGTATTGCGGTGTTTCAAGTGTGGTGTTGGCAATGATCAACATCTTGATAGCGGTTTGCTGCTCGATTTCGTTAATCGCCTTGCGCTTTTCGTTGAGCATATAGGTAGCAACATCAACCGGCACATGTACATCTACACGAGCCGTATTCTCCTTCAGGGCCTCTTCTTCCATGATCCTGATTAGCGATAATGCCAATGACTCAACGGTACGGATTGTGCCGTGACCTGTACAACGCGGGCATACAATCTGGGTCGATTCTCCCAGCGACGGCTTCAGTCGCTGACGTGACATTTCCAGCAATCCAAAGCGGGAAATACGCCCGATCTGCACCCGGGCACGATCGATTTTGACCGCTTCACGCAGGCGGTTCTCAACTTCACGCTGGTTGCGAGTTGTCACCATGTCGATGAAATCGATCACAATCAAACCACCGAGGTCGCGCAGGCGCAACTGGCGTGCAATTTCATCTGCAGCTTCCAGGTTGGTGTTTAATGCGGTTTCCTCGATATCACTGCCACGTGTCGCACGTGCCGAGTTGATATCAATCGAAATCAACGCTTCCGTATGATCGACCACAATTGCACCGCCGGAAGGCAACTGAACTTCACGGCGATAGGCTGATTCGATCTGGTTTTCTATCTGGAAGCGGTTAAAAAGCGGAACTGAATCTGAATACAGCTTGACCTTGTTGAGGCGCTCAGGCATCACCTGCTCAAGGAACTGGCGCGCAGTTTTGTAGACCTTATCCGAATCGATCAGTACTTCACTGATGTCTGTTCTGAAGTAGTCGCGCAAGGCACGCACGATGACGTTACTCTCCTGATAAACCAGGAAGGGTGCCGGACGTTCATCGGCTGCTTTTTCAATCGAATTCCATAGTTGCAGCAGGTACTCAAGGTCCCATTGCAGTTCTTCGGCGTTTCTGCCGACACCGGCAGTACGCACAATCAGCCCCATACCGCCGGGTATGTCCAGCTGGCTGAGCGATTCACGAATAATATTACGGTCTTCACCTTCGATACGGCGCGATACACCACCAGCACGGGGATTATTTGGCATCAGCACCAGGAAGCGTCCGGCCAGGCTAATAAATGTTGTTAAGGCAGCGCCCTTGTTACCTCGTTCTTCCTTGTCGACCTGAACGACAACTTCCTGGCCTTCGGAAACTGCGCTTTTAATATCAGGACGTCCCTGGGATTTCTGCGCTTCTTCGCTGAAATAGTTGCGTGAGATTTCTTTGAATGGAAGAAAGCCATGGCGCTCAGCGCCATAATCTACAAAAGCAGCCTCGAGGCTGGGTTCAATTCGGGTAATTTTCCCCTTATAGACGTTGGCCTTTTTCTGTTCCTGTGAGGGTATTTCGATGTCCAGATCGTAAAGTTGCTGGCCATCGACCATGGCAACCCGAATTTCTTCTTTCTGGACTGCATTGATAAGGATTCGTTTCATGTGTTGTTAAACCTGTATTTGAAACCGGCCTGATCAGATTACGAACAGCAGTCATTGTTTTGTGCGCCAGCTCAATTTTTGTCAGCAACGGCGCAAGCATTAACATCATCGCAATCATAGCGATGGATGCGTCTGACAGTGCAATATAGGGTTCGTAAATAAAGACCGGATTAATCATTTGTTAATATTATTTTTAATTCATCCGCGTACGTGCGAATGAGTAAAACTGATTGTTTTAGATTCCTTAAGTCGCGCCAGATTACTGCGTCGGCTGATGATCATTGTGATTCTGCGTGCCCGCATTGCTCCGTTTAATATTGCGGAGAAAAAACCTTTGGCGTGCAATAACTTACACTGGAACCTTAAGACCCAAGTCTGTCAAAATACATGCCTTTGGTCAACCTATAATCGGTTCCGCTGCTACTACACCTGATCACAATGAAGCCTTCCAAAATAATCGAAAAACCGTCAAATTCGGTAAAAATGGTCGAAATTTCAAGCGACCAGGCTGGCCAGCGGCTAGATAATTACCTGCTGGCACAGCTCAAGGGCGTGCCTAAAAGCCATATATACCGCCTGCTGCGCAGCGGCCAGGTGAGGGTCAACAAGGGCAGAAAAAAGCCCGATTACCGTATCCAGGCGGGTGACAACATACGCATTCCTCCGGTGCGACTTGCTGCAAGGGACGAAATAGCGGTGCCTGATTCTGTGCTGGACTTGCTCAAAGATGCCCGTTTATTCGAAAACAGCGATCTCCTGGTGCTGAACAAACCGGCCGGTCTTGCTGTACATGGCGGCAGTGAACTCAAATTCGGCATCATCGAAGCGATTCGGAAAATCTATCCCGACCAGTTTATCGAACTGGTGCATCGCCTGGACCGTGACACCAGCGGCTGCCTGGTACTGGCGAAAAACAGGAGAACATTAAACATTTTGCACCAGGCGCTCAGAAATGAAGGCATAAATGGCGTCGAAAAGACCTACCTCGCCCTGCTTGCCGGTTTATGGCAGCAAGGCGACAAGACCATTGACCTGCCCATGCGTAAAATACGCCGAGGCGGTGAGCACATGGTCGAAATCAGTGATGATGGGCAGCCGGCGGTGAGCCATTTCAAGCTTGTGCAGCATTACAGAAATTCGAGTTTGATGCAGATTAAAATTGATACGGGTCGCACCCATCAGATCCGTGTTCACGCTGCCGCCGCAGGTCATCCTGTTGCTGGCGATAAAAAATACGGAGATGCCGGGTTTAATCGCGAAATGAAAAAGCATGGCTTGCAGCGCCTGTTTCTGCATGCCAGTCATATTGTGTTGCCACTTGGCGAAGGCATATCGGTGCATGCACCTTTGAGTGAAGATTTGTCGCAATTACTGGATAATATAGCGTTATGAACAAAGCCAACCCGCATTTCTCACCAGGCCGCTGCATAACCCGAGTAACCGCATGAATATAAAACCCGAAACTCGATTTCAATCTAATACAGCCTGTTTGCTGGGGCGCTATTTCGTTCCATGCACATCTGTAGCGTTTCTGCGCACACGTGTTGATGAAACACGTCCCTGTGTTTCACCCTTCGGGTGCATAGGCATCCTAATTCGCTCCAGGCGAATTAGTCCATCAAACCATAGCTATTGCTATGCTTTTCAGTCCAGACGCGCAC
>CAZRKQ010000202.1:0-2573 GCA_964600755.1 uncultured Thiotrichaceae bacterium | reverse complement strand
CCCAAATCGAACCTGAATTCACCGAGATCGACCCAAAGCTGTTCTCCAGGGCGCCGGCCAAATGGTATGAGAACCATGATGTCATTCCGGTTCAAAAGCAGGCCGACGGGGTGCTGATTGCATTTGCTGATCCACTGGACGGCCAGGATCTTGAAGCAGTCAAACAAGTTTTCGGCGATAAATATATACCGGCCATTGCGCGTAAAAGTGCAATCAAGCGTGCCGTCAACAGATGCCAGAGCGGTGACCCCAAGAAAGAGCTTTCCGCTTCGGACGAAAACGCCATTATCCGTCTGGCCGATGAGCTCCTCCTCGCCGCTGTGGAAAGGGATGCCAGTGATATTCACCTCGAACCGTTAAAAGATCAGATGCGCGTGAGGTTCCGTCAAGATGGGGTGTTGATTCACTTTCAGGATTTCCCGGCCCAAATCATGCCGGCTCTCACCAACCGGATCAAGGTCCTGTGTGAAGTTGATATCACTGAAAAGCGCAGGCACCAGGGCGGGCGATTTCATTTTGATTATCCCGGCGGTCACATTGATTTGCGGGTATCATTCTTTGTCACCGTGCACGGTGAGAAGGTTGTCATGCGGCTCTTAAATCGCAAGAGCGTTTTGCTTGATATTGAGGATATCGGATTGTCCCAGCGGATTTTAACGCGTTTTAAGCAAGATGCGCTTTATATTCCCAGTGGCATTATCATTATTACCGGTCCCACGGGCTCGGGCAAGACAACAACGGTATACGGCTGTATTAACCAGATTAATGACCCTCAAACCAGTATTATCACGGCTGAGGAGCCGGTTGAATATGTTATTGATGGCATCGCCCAGTGCTCCATTAATCCTAAAATAAATTTGACCTTCGAGGAGACCCTGCGGCACATAGTCCGTCAGGATCCGGACGTTATCGTGATCGGGGAAATCAGGGACAGCTTTTCAGCGGAAGTTGCCGTCCAGGCGGCCCTCACAGGCCATAAGGTGCTGACGACATTTCATACCGAGGATAGTATTGGCGGCCTTGTCCGGTTATTAAACATGAACATTGAAGCCTTTCTAATCTCATCGACGGTGGTGAGCGTGTTGGCCCAAAGGCTCTTGAGAAGAATATGCCCCCATTGCCTTACAACTTACAAACCCACAGCCGCTGACCTTCAACGCATTGGATATGCCCCCGATGATATCCGAAATGCGGAGTTTCGAAAAGGAACGGGATGTGGCCATTGCCAGTACACAGGTTACAAAGGCCGTGTCGGTATTTTTGAACTGCTCATTCTTGACGAACGGGTCCGCAGTGCCATCAATGAGCAAAAAACCGCTCAGGACCTTCGCAAAATCAGCACTGAATCCACCGGTCTTGTCACTCTGCTGGAAGATGGCCTGGTTAAAGCTGCGGCAGGACTTACCTCAATAGATGAAGTGCTTCGCAGTCTTCCTCGGTTACAAAAACCACGACCGCTACCGGAATTACATCATCTTCTGGAAGGGTAAGCATGCAACAGGATAAATCATTTATAGAGATCGTCGATCAACATCTGGCATCCAGCGATGTTCGGCTTCCCGTGTTTAACACAACCGCCATGCGTATCCAGCAGGAAATGGCCAACGAGGAGCCGGAATTGAGTTTAATCGAAAAGCTGATTATCAGTGATCAATCCCTGACAGCCAAAGTGTTAAGTGTCTCAAATTCCGCTTTTTACAAGGGGCTTCAGCAGGTATCTACGGTGCACAATGCCATCGTTCGGCTGGGTATTAATGAAGTTTCTAATATCGTTATGCTCATTACCCATGGGAATAACTTTCGTTCCAAAGACCCTTTGGTGCACGATATTATGCGCGCACTCTGGCGGCACTCGGTTGGTTGTGCGATGGGCTCCAACTGGCTTGCCAAACAATGCGGGCTGCATACCTTGGCGCACGAAGCCTTTTTTGCAGGATTACTGCATGATGTGGGGATGTTGTTTATTTTAACCGGTATCGATGAACTCCAACACTCCAATGAATTAAAGGCTAAATCATCGCATGCCTTGCTGGTTGAAGCCATGAATACCCTGCACACCAATCATGGTTATTCATTGATGGTACACTGGAATCTACCCCCAAAATACAGCAAAATTGCGCGTGACCATCACCAGGAAGAATTCGACCCGAATAATTTGCTGCTGGTGCTGGTGCGGCTGGCAGACAAGGCTTGTTGTAAATTAGGTATCGGGCTGGACGAGGACTCATCCATGGTGCTGGCTGCCACTTCCGAAGCCGAGGCCCTTCAGATACCGGAGGTGGATCTTGCCAGGATGGAAATTATGCTGGAAGATTCCCAGGTATTTGAAGCTGCAGGGTAGAAATACCTCAATTCTTAGTCCAGAAAACAGTTAAGATTACCCGAGGACATTCGCAATAATTTTTTGACCTGGTTCTATTTTGATTCCGTCCTACCAGCGAGCTTATTCTACATTAATTCTAAGCTTATCCTGTGAATAACCAAACTCGGCTATAAGTGCATTTGCAGTTTTCACAATTTCATCAGGAGTCAACTTAGTTTCAACATATAACTCTGTTTTATCAATTTCCGCT
>CAZRKQ010000201.1:0-26614 GCA_964600755.1 uncultured Thiotrichaceae bacterium | reverse complement strand
CAATAAACAGGACTTTTTGTTGCATCGGCTTCACCTCTTTCCAGGGCATAGGCACCTCCTCTTGTCGGTGCCAACAGATTACTCAATCTGTTACCTATGTCCTTGGACTAATGTGTTACCTATGTTTATAAACCGTACCGTGCGCATTTTTTGGGTTACGTTTTTTGGGCGGGCAAAAACAAATTCATCGGGAATGAATTTGTGCTGCGCAGGCAGACCCGACAAATTTGACCGGATCAAATTTGAACAGCCTCTGGCTGGCCCGTAGGGCGAAACCCATGGATGGGTGAAGTAACGGCAGATCACAGTGACGTGATCTGCAACGTAACTCGCTCCAGCAGGAGCGAAACCTATGCTTGGTTACACGCGATAACTAAACTGTGGGAACTATTTGAATACCATCAAGACGAAAAAACTGGTAACCGCGATTAACAGCAATTCGCGACTAAAGTCGCTCCTACAGTTAACAATAAAAACCTCTGCGCCTCTGCGGTCAATCAACAGCCTGAATCCACAGGAGCTACTTTCCCCTGATATAGCGCTCGTCATCGAATGTCGTAACCCAGTCGGGACGATACACAACGAAAATAGTAATCAACATGCCGGTTACGAAAGCTTCCGGGAACATGAACAATGGCAAATATTGTAGTGATTCTTCTATCAATCGATCATTGGGATACGCATTTATCAATGAAAGCAGGGTAATTGCACTGAGTCGGCTAGCTGCAATAGCAATGCCTGCACCAAAGAACGCACAGATAAAAATGTATATAAAAAAATTGTCAGGCAGATATTTTTGCGAGAGCTTCAGAATGCTGTAACTGATAATGATGGGTAAAACAATACTTAAAAGCCCGTTTATACCCAGACTTGCCCAGTCTGAAGCTTGCAGCAATAACGAGGCGATCATGGTTAATGTCAGCCCCACGATAGCCAGTGACCCGCCGAACATCAGGGTGAACATTGTGGCACCCAGATGATGAAAGCCCAGGCCTGGAGATATGCCGGCTTTTATCCCCCAGATGGTCAACAGGATTACAACTGCACCCAGAAAAACATGCTGCCTCTCCTGTTGCTTGAGTAATTTATGCCAGGGAGCAAGCCGTATTGCCAGCAACAAAAACAGTAAAAACATTATGTTGCTTGCCCATATCAGCCATTGAGGCAGCAATCCGGATGGGATATGCAATCCAATAAGCCAATTAATATCAAGATTCACTATGAAGCCTTACGTAATGTTTCTGTTGATCGATCATGAATGCCATGAATTTTCAGAATTTTAAATGGAATTCTTCAACTAATCCTGATTAAATCCGCGCCATGTTCCAGCCTAAAGAACTCTTCATCGGTCTGCGCTATACACGTGCCAAGCGTAAAACGCACTTTGTCTCATTTATTGCCTTTATTTCCATCGCAGGCGTATCACTTGGTGTATTCGCCTTGATTGTTGTGCTTTCGGTTATGAACGGTTTTGGCAATGAACTTCGTGACCGCACCCTTAGCATGACATCGCATGCAACTATTACCGGTTTTGACGGCACCATGAGTAACTGGGAACAGAGTGCAGAAACAGCCAAAATGAATCAGGACGTTGTCAGTGCGGCACCCTATATTCGCAAGGAAGTCATGATGTCAAATGGCCGGCGTGTCAGCGGTTCGCTGGTAAGAGGCATTGAACCTGAAGCAGAACAAACCGTATCGACTGTAGCGAGCAAAATGGTCTCCGGTGAACTGACGGATCTGCAGCCTGGTGAATATGGCATCGTCCTCGGCCGCGAGCTGGCTAACTCCCTGGGTGTATATGAAGGCGACAGGATTACAGTCATCACGCCACAGGCGAGTGTTACTGCTGTCGGTGTAATGCCAAGATTACGCCGCTTCAAGGTTGTCGGTGTGTTTGAGGTGGGAATGCACGAATTTGACAGCGCCATGGCCTATATACATATCACCGATGCAGCAAAACTGTTTCAAATCGGGGAAGGCAAAGTTAACGGCATTCGCCTTAAACTGGCTGATTTATTCGAAGCTCAAAAGGTTACACACGAGCTGGACAAGGCGTTTGGTGAAGAATACTGGATCCGGGACTGGACCCGGCAACATCGCAATTTCTTCAAGGCACTGAAAACAGAAAAGACCGTTATGTTCATCATTCTATTGATGGTCATCGCTGTTGCTGCGCTGAATATTGTCTCGACCCTGATGATGACAGTGACAGACAAGGAAGCGGATATTGCCATCTTGCGTGCGCTTGGCATGACGCCGGGAAGTATCATGACAATTTTCATTATCCAGGGTACCGTTATAGGCATGTTCGGTACCATGATCGGGATCGCGGCCGGGGTGCCCGTTGCCCTGAATATATTTGAAATCGTTTCCTGGGCGGAACAATTGTTCAATACTGACTTCCTGCCTTCAGATGTTTACTACATCAGTGACGTTACCGCTGATGTGCGGCCGCGTGAAGTGATCACTTATGCTGTATCAGCGTTCGTAATTACTATTCTCGCAACAATTTATCCTGCATGGCGCGCTTCCAGAACCATGCCCGCTGAGGCGCTGCGTTATGAGTAGTGCAGAATTCAGCCTGCAGGCGATCGACCTCGGCAAGGATTACAAAGAGGGCAGCGGCGAAGCGCTGCATGTACTCAAGGACATCAACTTCACGCTCAAGGCGGGAGAAACTGCTGCAATCATTGGCAGCTCGGGTTCTGGCAAATCCACATTACTTAATCTGCTTGGCGGTCTGGATATACCAACATCGGGCCAGGTACTGATCAATGACGATAACATGTTTACCGTGAGTGAAAAATCACGTTGCCACGTACGCAACCAGCATCTGGGTTTTATTTACCAGTTCCATCATCTATTGCCTGAATTCACTGCACTGGAAAACGTCGCCATGCCGCAATTAATCCATGGCATGGACAAGGACAAGGCACGCGAGAAATCGATTCAGCTGCTGACTGAAGTAGGCCTGGCCGACCGCCTCGAGCATAAGCCCGGTGAACTGTCAGGCGGTGAGCGCCAGCGCGCAGCCATTGCACGCGCTTTGATTAACAGCCCGGATTGCGTACTTGCCGATGAACCTACCGGCAACCTTGACCGCAAGAATGCTGAAAACGCGCTCGAACTGATTATGCAGCTCAACAATAGCTTCAAAACTTCCCTCATCATGGTCACCCATGACCTGCACATCGCAGAACGACTCGACACGGTTTATGAGCTTGAAGACGGGATTCTTCAATTGCAGTAAGTCGTCCAGCTATTAGCGTAGCCTGGATGAAGCGAAGTGACTAAATTCGATGGGATCGAATTTGAACAGCCTCTGGCTGGCCCGAAGGGCAGAACACAGGGAAGTGTTCTGTAAATCCGGGGCGGTTCTTAACTTAAAACAATTATTCACCGCAGAGGCGCGGAGACGCAGAGGTTTCTGGTGGTTTGTAGGAGCGACTTAAATCGCGAACATCTGTTGATCGTATTGAATCTAACTGTTTCGTTTATTCCAACATTTTATTTCGCCTTGATGGCGATTTACTTTTCTTTATTCCGCACATCCCTGTGCTCCACCCTTCGGGCTGCTACGCGTGCGTGTTGCTCCAGGCAAATTAGTCAACAGCGAAAGAAAAGTAACCAAAAGAACGCCGCCCCAATCAGTTTGCCCTTACGGGTCCCCGAGGCATTCGTCTTTGCCTACGCGCCGTCCTGACTCGCATCCCTGCTCGACATGACTAAATTCGACGTCCCTGTCGAATTTTCCCTACCAAAGCCGAATGCCTCGGCAAACTTCAAGGGGGTCAAACCCCGTGTAGGGTGCAATAGCGAAGCGTATTGCACCAACTGCATCCGGCGGATTACGGCTAACGCCTAATCCGCCCTACGGACATGCGAAGCACGAGCGCCCGGGACGCATTTTTTGGGTTACGTTTTTTGGGCGAGCAAAAAAGGTAACTCGCCCCAGCAGGGGCGAAACCAATGCTTGATTACACGTGATAATAAAATTGAGTTAACTACACGGATGCCATCAAGGCGATGGCCAAATGTTTAATTACACGTAATAATCAAGATATGGAACAACTAAACGCCAGCAAGTGCGAACATAGCCAGCGACATCACATAGCTGGCAACCAGTTGCGCACCTTGCTTTGAAGTATCAACCATTGATTCTCACATGCCCTGTTAGATTAACTTTCAATCACACAAGCATACAATAAAGACGCACAAACATTGCACGCCGAATGCCGTCGCTAAACTGCGACGGCTGCAGCCAGGTGCAGTATGTTCAGGCTGCCTTTGGCATTGCCAGCGATTGCATTATTTCGCTGCGGCGCGCGAGCACAGTATCAACAACCTGCTGATAATCCGCGCCTACTGCAGCGAACATCGCAGGAATATCGACACCAAGGCCATGAAGCGTGTCATCGAGGAAATCCAGTCGTGATGAGATATTTTCGATGTAGTCTGCGCGTTGTTGTTCGGGCAGTTTCGCCAACTCAATTTTGAGTTGCGTCAGCCCGAATTCAACATGATCGATTTCATCCTGAAGTGGCGTTTTCAAGGATTCGCGTGTGCCCGGATCCGCCATCGGCACAATCTGTTCCACAGCCTCACTTCCCAGTGCTTCAACACAGACATACATATCAGTCAGAAAATCAAGCCAGTCCAGTGAGCGGAAATGTGCGAGGAACATTTCCTGCTGCAGTTCTGAGAACACCGGCGTTCTGTCTGAAGCAAACTTTTCCATCCAGTCATGTTGAATACGAACATGCTTGCTTTCATCACCTACCTGCTTGCCCAGCATAATGCGGATTTCATCGTTCGGCGCAGTTTCTATACGCTCGGCACAGGCACGCATAATCAGGTAATCAACCTGCGTATACATAACAAGCAAACGTCCCATGGCAATACGGTAGGATTGGTCATCAATTTTTGAAAATTCAGTCATGCTGCTCACCCCTTTGTTGTCGGTCATGTTTTTGTACCACAACATGGTGACCTATCCCAGCAGAAGCAGTTCCTGAAAACCAGAATTTTGAAATAATCAGGCGTAAATGCCGTGTTCGCGCGTCGCCAGGAACCTGATCTCCGGCCATTTCTCCTTGGTCATATCGAGATTTACCCGTGTTGGTGCTATATAGGCCAGGTCACCGGCATGATCGAGCGCCAGGTTGCTGCTATGCCTGTCCTTGAACCTGGCGAGCTCCTTTTCATTGTCACATTCCACCCAGCGTGCAGTCATCACGCTGACGTTTTCAAAACTGCAATCAACACCATATTCATCCTTGAGGCGATGCTTGACGACTTCAAACTGCAATACGCCTACAGCCCCCAGTATCAAATCATTGTTATTCATTGGCCGATAGAGCTGGGTTGCACCCTCTTCGCACAATTGAATAAGGCCCTTTTGCAGCGCTTTCATTTTCAGTGGATCTCTCAATTGTGCACGCCTGAATAGCTCTGGTGCGAAGTTTGGTATACCGGTGAAAGCCAGGTCCTCGCCATGTGTAAAAGTATCACCAATGCGCATGGTGCCATGATTATGCAGACCGATAATGTCACCGGTATAAGCCTGATCCACATGCTCCCTGTCCGACGCCATAAAAGTCAGCGCATCGGATAGTTTGATGTCCTTGCCGATGCGCACATGCCGTACTTTCATGCCTTTGTTATACGTACCTGAACAGATACGCACAAACGCGATCCGGTCACGATGCCCCGGGTCCATGTTGGCCTGTATTTTGAATACAAAACCGCTGAATTTTTCTTCTTCGGGCTTAACTGTACGGCTTTGTGTTTCACGGGACCGCGGCGCAGGTGCAAAATCATCCAGCGCGTCTAGCAGCTCCCGAACACCGAAATTGTTGATGCCGGAGCCAAAAAACACCGGTGTCATTTCACCGCGGTTATACGCCTCGGTATCAAACTCGTGGCTCGCGCCCTTAACCAGCTGGATTTCCTCGCGCAGCTCTTCTGCTACTGTGCCAAGCAGCTCATCAAGTTGAGGATTATCCAGACCCTGAATGACGTCGCCTTGCTGCACCTTGCCTTCATGAGTTGCACTAAATAAATGCACGCTGTCTTCAACAAGATTGAATACACCTTTGAACTGCTTACCCATGCCAATTGGCCAGGTAATCGGGGCACACTGGATATTGAGGATCTCCTCGATCTCATCCATTAAATCGATGGGATCACGTGCTTCGCGGTCCATTTTATTGACGAAGGTAATAATCGGCGTGGTGCGCAAACGGCACACATCCATCAGTTTGATAGTACGTTCCTCAACACCCTTGGCGGCATCGATTACCATCAAGGCAGAATCCACAGCTGTCAGGGTACGATAGGTATCTTCAGAAAAGTCAGCGTGTCCAGGTGTATCCAGCAGGTTGATGATACTGCCCTTGTAGGGAAACTGCATCACCGAGGACGTTACCGATATTCCACGTTGTTTTTCCAGCTCCATCCAGTCAGACGTGGCATGCCGTGCTGCTTTACGCCCCTTCACTGTACCCGCCAGCTGAATTGCACCACCGTACAACAGCAGTTTCTCAGTCAGCGTGGTTTTACCCGCATCGGGATGCGAAATAATGGCAAAAGTCCGCCTGCGATTGACTTCTTCTGGGTATGACATGGGCGGGGCATTATACAGCGTTACTCGCCAGTTAAAAGGCCTGACATAAACATCGTGATTAACGCAAAGACGCAGAGACGCAAAGAACGCAAAGAAATATATTTTACGGTGCGTTTCTATTCGGTTTGAGTGTAGGGTGGATTAGGCTTTAGCCGTAATCCACCGGGGTTGGCCGGTGTGATACGCTTCGCTATTGCACCCTACGTCCTGCATAACAGTTTGTTAAACGCAAAGGCGCAGAGACGCAGAGGACGCAAAGAAAATCATTTTCTGGCTTACTTCAATAGACAGTTATAGGCCTGGGTAAAGCTTCGCTGTTCCCTGCATTATCACTACAACTTATCCGGGACTGTCTTCATAACGCACAATGTGGCTTCAATTTGTCGAACAAAACCTGAAAAAATCTCTGCGGCCTTTGCGTTTATCGAACTGCCTGGCAAGCTATATACCCAGCATGGGGTCATAGTCAGTGATCAGGCTTTTAGCAAAAATCATGGCATCTTCACGACCGTCATGATCAGGATAGTATCCGCTACGTACACCCAGTTCATGGAAATCTGCTGACAGGTACAGCTGTATAGCAATAACATTGGATTGCCTGACTTCAAGCAGAATAGTGTCTGCGCCGCTCTCTCTTGATGTCTGTGTGAGATGATTCAGCATTAAACGACCGATACCTCTACGCTGATAATCCGGATGTACGCACAGATTCAGCACATGCGCCTCTGCACCACTAAGCATAATAATTCCGTACGCAACAACAGCATCATTATCTTCATACACCCAGCAGCTGTAGCCGACCCTGATACAATCCCGGAAAATCCCCAGTGTCCATGGGTGTTCATATGCTGCAACCTCGACATCGATGACTTTTCCCAGGTCATCGTCGATCATCTCGCGTATATTTTCACTGCGAGCCAGCTGCGCTTTCAGACTGTCAGGTTGGGCTGCCATAACTGTTTAATAATGATTTTACACGTTTCAGATCCTGCCACGACTTGCGCTTTTCAACGGGTTTACGCAGCAGATAAGCAGGATGATAACTGACAATCAAAGGGAAACCGGCATAGTTGTACTGTTTACCGCGCAGCGCAGCGAGACTTTGATCCGTGTTCAGCAGGTTATGAGCTGCGATGCGCCCAAGCGCAAGAATAACCTCAGGCTGAACAAGCCCTATTTGCTGCTGTAACCAGGGGGCACAGGCATCTGCTTCTTCAGGCTTCGGATCGCGGTTATTGGGTGGTCGGCATTTGAGTATATTAGCGATATAAACCTGTTCACGCTCAAACCCGATTGCCGCTAGCATCGCATTCAGTAACTGCCCGGCACGCCCCACAAAAGGCTCGCCCTGCACATCCTCGTCCCTGCCAGGTGCTTCGCCTATGATCAGCAATTCAGCATTTTTATTACCTGTACCAAATACCGTTTGTGTACGCGATGTATGCAGCTCGCATTTTGTACAGCTCGATACCGCCTGCTCGAGCTGCTGCCATATTACATCCCCTGGAGCTGATACATTAGTGATGTCTTCGACCTGTTGTTCGCGTGCCTGCCATACCTGGATATCCATTGTCTCCAGGTAATAGCGGCGCACATCTTCCGCCAGCATACATCCTGATTGATTGTTCTCACCAATTGACATCAGATTGATACCATATCCACATATTGCTCAAAGGATTTGGAATATTTACGATAGTTAGTCATCATATGTCCGCCTTCGTGCAATATGCGGGTTATACGTCACCATGCTGCGGGTGTTCACGTGCTTCAGACTGTAATAATTTGTTGAGTGCATTGATATAAGCATTCGCAGATGCAATAACAATGTCGGTGTCGGCACCCTGCCCGTTCACTATGCGCCCTGCTTTCTCCAGCCTTACTGTTACTTCGCCCTGGGCATCAGTACCGCTGGTAATATTGTTTACCGAATACAGCTGTAAACTGGTTTCGCTGTGCACTATTGTTTCGATGGCTCTAAAAGCGGCATCCACCGGCCCACTGCCGTCAGAAGCAGCCTTGACTTCCTTGCCATCAACTCCGAGCACAAGCGTTGCATTCGGTGTTTCACCCGTCTCCGAGCATACATGCAGACTTACCAACTGGAAACGCTCATTTTCAATTGCCCAGTTGCTGTCAGCTACAAGCGCCTGAAGGTCTTCATCATAAACCTCATGTTTCTTGTCTGCCAGATCCTTGAAGCGAGAAAATGCGGCATTGAGTTCATGCACCGAGTTGAACTCGATATTAAGCTCATTCAGTCGCGTCTTGAATGCGTTTCGACCAGAATGTTTACCCAGAACAATTCGATTAGCTGCCCAGCCCACGTCCTGGGCACGCATGATTTCATATGTTTCCCTGCTCTTGAGCACACCATCCTGGTGAATACCTGATTCGTGTGCAAACGCATTCGCACCGACAATTGCCTTGTTGGGCTGCACCGGAAATCCGGTGACCCCTGAAACTAGACGAGAGCATGGCACAATCTGGCTGGTATCAAGCGTGGTATCGCAATTGAAAATGTCCTGCCGCGTTCTTACTGCCATTACGACCTCTTCGAGCGACGCATTACCCGCGCGTTCGCCAAGCCCGTTAATCGTGCATTCAACCTGGCGCGCACCATTGAGCACGGCAGCCAATGAGTTGCCGACAGCAAGACCAAGGTCATTATGGCAATGCACAGAGAAAATCGCCCTGTCAGAATTCGGTATGCGTTCGATAAGGGTTTTGATCAAGTCTCCAAACTGGTGCGGAATGTTATAGCCAACGGTATCTGGGATATTAATGGTGCTGGCACCTGCGTCGATCACCGCCTCGATGATCCTGCACAGAAAGTCAGTCTCTGATCGTCCCGCATCTTCCGGTGAGAATTCGACATTATCGGTAAAACTACGGGCCAGCTTGACTGACTTCACTGCCTGCTCGACAACCTGGTCTGGCTGCATGCGCAGTTTTTTCTCCATATGTATCGGTGAAGTGGCAATAAAGGTATGAATCCGTGCAGAATTTGCTTGCTTCAGCGCCTCACCCGCCCGATTGATGTCTTTGTCCAGCGCGCGCGCAAGACCGCAGACCGTGCTGTCCTTGATGGTTTTGGCAACTGCCTCGACTGACTCAAAATCACCCTGGCTGGCAATAGGAAACCCGGCTTCAATTACATCAACACGCATACGCTCAAGCGCCTTGGCGATGCGTACTTTTTCATCTTTCGTCATGGAGGCACCGGGGCTTTGCTCTCCATCACGCAGTGTTGTATCAAATATGACAAGTTTGTCCTTACTCATGACCTGCTCCGCAAATATGTTGCGATTTTAATATAGATGTTAGGTGCGTATCGCCTCGCCAGGACATTCTATGCTGCCTTACGGCAGTAGCAGGTAAACGGGCAGGAAGGCAGGAAGAAATCCGAAGGCAAAAAACGCAGCTTTGACGAACAAGGCTTCGGAATGGTGTGATACAGATTGTTGTATTGAACCCTGCATTAAATGTTTTTTGCGAATAATTCAGCTATGGCAGTAAATATAGCGATTCTGCCGCCAAGAAACAAGTACTTGAATACCTTATTCAGCTCTTTGTGAGCGTTTGCGAATACGGCGCATGACGGCAATCACCGGGCCTGACAGGGCATACAGGAAGAAGCCGGAAAATAACACAACCGGAGGGTCAATCGCTGCAAACACGAAAACCAGCACGACAACCAGAACGACGAAAAACGGCACCCTGTTCTGAAAGTCGATATCCTTGAAACTGTAATAAGACACCTTGCTGACCATCAAGGCACCAATAATGACGGTGAGTGGCCATGCCAGATGAGCCACATCAGCACCCTCTATTCCAGCATCAAAACACACCCAGACCATACAGATAATCACCGCGGCTGCCGATGGACTGGGCAGGCCCTGGAAGTAGCGTTTGTCAGTGCTGCTGGCCTTGGTATTGAATCGCGCCAGGCGCAATGCGGCTGCGACAGCATAGATAAAAGCGGCCAGCCAGCCCAGTTTACCCAGCTGCCAGCTGATATCGCGCATTGATGACAGCGACCATTCGTACATAACCAGTGCCGGAGCCAGGCCAAACGATGCCAGGTCAGCAAGACTATCGTATTCGGCGCCAAATTCGCTCTGGGTGTTTGTCATGCGTGCGACACGACCATCCACTCCATCCAGGATCATAGCGATCAATACCGCTATAGCAGCCTGTTCAAACTTGTCGTTTGTAGCAGCCACAATGGCATAAAAACCGGAGAAAAATGCGGCTGTGGTAAACAGGTTAGGCAACAGATAGATGCCGCGCCCTCTTTGTTGTTGATTCTCTTCTTCCATAGCCGAAGAATAGCCTATTTAACCATTGACTGAAATAAAAAAGGCCTGATCTTAACGCAAAGACGCAGAGGCGCAGAGGCCGCAAAGATAATTGTGATGTATTTACTTTTATGATTGCTGCAAACAATAGTCGACGCAGGATGCAATAGCGAAGCGTATTGCACCGGCCGACACCCGGTGGATTACGGCTAAAGCCTAATCCACCCTACACTCAGAACGAATAGAAACCTACCGTAAAACGTATTTCTTTGCGCCCTCTGCGCCTCTGCGTCTTTGCGTTGATAATAAGTCTTTGGTGTCATCAATTCCTGGATTTGTCGACGATCTTGTTTGATTGAATCCACGGCATCATGCCACGCAGTTTTGCACCTGTAACCTCTATTGGATGCTGGCGTGTTTTTTCGCGCAATGACTCGAGATTTTTACCACCGGCTTTCATTTCTTCGATAAATTCCCTGGCAAATTCTCCACTCTGAATTTCACCCAGAATTTTCTTCATTTCAGCCTTGGTACCCTCGTTAACGACACGCGGACCACGCGTGACATCGCCGTATTCAGCAGTGTTGGAAATCGAGTAACGCATGTCGGCGATACCACCCTGGTACATCAAATCCACAATCAGCTTGAGCTCATGCAGGCATTCAAAATAAGCCATTTCCGGCTCATATCCCGCCTCAACCAGGGTTTCAAATCCTGCCTGAACCAGTGCCGTAGTGCCGCCACAAAGAACTGCCTGTTCACCGAACAAGTCCGTTTCTGTCTCTTCACGAAAAGTTGTTTCAATAATACCGGTACGACCACCGCCAATGGCAGATGCGTAAGACAGCGCAATATTTTTTGCATCACCGGATGCATCCTGGTTGACAGCGATGAGGTCGGGGATACCACCGCCATTAACGAATTCACTGCGCACGGTATGGCCTGGTGCCTTGGGTGCAATCATGATGACATCCAGATCCTCGCGTGGTTTGACTGCACCAAAATGAATATTAAAACCATGGGCGAAAGCCAGCGCTGCACCCTGCTGGATATTCGGTTCAACCTGTTCGGTATAGAGTGCTGCCTGATGCTCATCTGGTGCCAGGACCATAACAACATCGGTACTGGCAACTGCATCCTCGATTGATTTAACTGTCAGCCCGGCCTGCTCTGCCTTGGCCGCGGATGCAGAGCCTTCACGCAGGCCAACGCAAACCTCAACACCTGAATCTTTCAGATTATTTGCATGTGCATGGCCCTGTGAACCATAGCCGATAATACTGACTTTCTTACCCTGAATAATCGACAAGTCACAATCTTTATCGTAATAAATATTCATTTATTATTTTCCTGATTTACATTTTGAATTCTTATTGACGTGGTTTACGGGATCAGCCGAAAGATTTTTCACCGCGACTGATACCAATCAAGCCGGATCGCACAACCTCAAGGATAGCAATACTGGAAAGTGCTTCTACAAATGCATTCAGCTTTTCACCATTACCTGTAATCTCTATGGTGTAGGTCGAGTCGGTGACATCGATCACGCGACCATGGAATATATCTACCAGGCGTTTGACCTCGTCCCGTTCACCATCAGTAGCGTTAACCTTGATCAACATAAGCTCACGTTCGATATGTATATCGGCAGTCATGTCCATCAGTTTCACTACATCGATCAGCTTGTTGAGCTGTTTATTAATCTGCTCGATTATCTCGTCTGTGCCGGTAGTAACAATTGTCATGCGAGACAGAGAAGGATCATCGGTAGGCGCTACTGAGAGTGACTCAATATTGTATGCACGGGCTGAAAACAGGCCCGCTACACGCGACAGTGCGCCCGACTCATTCTCCAGCAATAATGAAATGATATGCCTCATCGTTTTACACCAATATCATTTCATTCAGACCTGCGCCGGCAGGTATCATCGGGTACACGTTTTCTGTTTTGTCAGTTAAGCAGTCAAGGAAAACCAGTTCGTCCTTGCGACCCAAAGCTTCTTCCAGTGCAGCGCGAACATCAGCCGGTTTATTAATCTGGATTCCGATGTGGCCATAACTCTGTGTAAGTGCAACGAAATCAGGTAACGCATCGAAATATGACATGGCATAACGTTTCTCATAGAAGAACTCCTGCCACTGCCTGACCATGCCCATGTAACCGTTGTTCAGACAGATAATCTTTACAGGTAAGCCGTATTGTTTACAGGTGGAAAGCTCCTGTATACACATCTGGATACTGGCCTCGCCTGTAATACAAACCACGGTTTCATCTGGATATGCCAGCTGCACGCCCATAGCTGCCGGAAGACCGAAACCCATCGTACCCAGACCGCCTGAATTGATCCAGCGCCTCGGCTTGTTAAAGCCGTAATATTGAGCGGCCCACATCTGGTGCTGCCCAACATCAGATGTCACAAAAGCATCGCCTTTTGTGACTTCGTGTAATTGCTCGATAACGTATTGCGGCTTGATCAGCTCACTGTCGACATCATACTTGAGACATTCCTGTGAGCGCCATTCATCAATTTGTGCCCACCATTTCTCAAGAGCAGGTGCATTTGGTTCTTTTTTACTGCTGTTGAGAACTTTTAAAAAGTCATCCAGAACCTGCGATACATGACCCACAATCGGGATATCAACCTTGACGTTCTTGGAAATTGAAGCCGGGTCGACATCGATATGAATAATTCTTGCGTCTGGACAAAATTTTTCAAGATTACCCGTGACCCGGTCATCGAAACGCGCACCTATCGCGATCAACACGTCGCATTGATGCATGCCCATATTCGCTTCATAGGTGCCATGCATACCGAGCATACCGACAAACTGTTTGTCATTGGCCGGATATGCACCGAGCCCCATAAGCGTATTGGTAATTGGATAACCAAGCTTTTGTGTAAACGCAGTCAGCTGTTCGGAAGCATTGCCGAGAATAACGCCACCACCGGTATAAAGCATCGGCCGCTCTGCTGAAAGTATCAGTTCGGCAGCACGCTTGATCTGGCCAATATGCCCCTTGACCGTCGGATGGTAGGAGCGCATTTTTATCTCGGACGGATACAGAAACTCACATTTCGCAGCTGTGATGTCCTTGGGTATATCGATAACAACCGGACCCGGACGCCCTGTGGTTGCGACATAGAAAGCCTTCTTGAATATTGTTGCGATATCCTTAACGTCTTCGACCAGGAAGTTATGTTTGACCACCGGGCGCGTTATACCTACCGAATCAACTTCCTGGAAAGCATCATTACCAATCAGGGGCTTGGGAACCTGGCCTGTAATCACCACCAAAGGAATGGAATCCATATAAGCAGTCGCAATTCCTGTTACCGCGTTGGTTGCACCCGGACCGGATGTAACCAGGACAACACCCGCTTTTCCGGTTGCCCGTGCATAGCCATCTGCCGCATGAGTAGCACCCTGCTCATGGCGCACGAGGATATGCTGCACATCATTCTGCCTGTAAAAAGCATCATAAATATGCAAAACAGCACCGCCCGGATACCCAAATACATACTCAACGCCCTCAGCCTTGAGACTCTGGATAACGATTTCTGCGCCAGTCAATTCCACCATTGCTACTCAGTAAATTGAAAAAACCTTGTAAATCATGTACTTTAATGCGGCTTCACGATTTACGCGAACCGAGAAGTCTAAACTGTTCATGGAAAAATTTCACCCGTCTTTTTGGCAGAATTTATCAACCGGCAGCTATTATATAACCATAAAAAAACCCCGGCTATTTACCGGGGTCCTTTTCAATCATTCTGACGTGTATCAGAATTCATCTACTAACTCGCCACCGGACCCGAGTGTGAGGGATTCCTTGATTGCATCAGGTGACGGCATGATGTTCATGAAGCTGTTGGCTCCCATCATGCTGAGATCCGGGAAATTCATAGCAATACGAAAACGCGCGTGCAACGCTTCGACTTCGCTGCCCGTGACCAGTATTTCGTATGGCAGGTGGCCAGTTGAACGTAATGGTTTGAAATCAATCTCAGTCATAATGAAGGTTTCGTCCATATACTTGTTTCCAGTTTCACCTTGTGCAGCCATTGCCACACCAAATACTGCCTGCTTGCTGCCCGGGATATCGATGCGGTAGACCTTGGTGGTGCTGCCCTTGTGTGCAGCCAGATTTTTTTCGACTGCAGCAACCGCTTCTTTGAAACTGTTATACGAAGCCAGTTCGTTGGGTTCATCGAAGTACTCCATACCAAAGGTATAGTGATACTTTTCAAGCTCTTTTGCTGTAAGTCCTTCTTCAGGCCCGTATTCTTTTTCAGCACCGAGTGCCGCCTTGAGCGAATCAGCAACAGCGGACAAATCGGTTTTTACACGATAGGCAGCCGCCATATATACAGGATTGGTGTAGGCAGTCTGCACCTGTTCGCCCACCTTGGTAAGTGTCACGCGTTGTCCGGCAACATAACCCGCACGGTCATGGCTGGCTGCGGCTTTCTTCAACGCATTGTTGGTAACAACAATGATATGTGCTGTCGGATAGGGTGAGTACTCACCAACAATTTCAAAACCCTTACCGCTAAGCGCACTTTTGACGCCATCAACCTTATCGGCAATATTGCCGGTAGAAGTAGAAGCCAGAATAAAGGGTTTCATTTCGCCTTCGGCCTGAACTGCCAGCGCAACTACGCCCATCACAACGGCTGCTACGTAAGCCAGCCATCTTGATTTCACTTGTATCATCTTTGGTACTCCGATATGTGCCATATAAATTATTATGCTTTTTGATTAGCAGGCTTGTTACTTATCAGCCTTTGATCAGGTATGACCAGATAAAAAACTCGCGGTTCGCTAATGTAATGCAAATCAACAGCCTTATGCAAGGAAATTCAGGCTGTGCACAACATGCATTGCAACTATTGAAATAGATGCAGTCAGGCTTGCTGAAATCCAGCCCTTGCCAGAAAAAAAGCCCCGCAATACGGGGCTTTTTTGTTTGCCTGAATGATGGCTTCAGCTCAGAACATCCATGCCCATCCGGCCTGGATGTCGATCTGTGACATCTCGATTTCAATCTGGGTGGCACCATCATCAAACGGATTAGGACCCTTCACTGTCTCTTTCAGTCCGTACATGAATGCAAGATTGAATTCCTGACTCTTGCCGACCGGCAAGGTCATACCGGCAGTCACATGATCCTGGATCACAGCGGGTGCCAGGATATTGAACAGAGTCTCGCTCTCCGGGATCGGCTGATCAGAATGGCTGTAGCCTACCCGCCAGTCGATGTTCGCCGCGTTCCACTGGTAGCCCAGCTTGATAATACCGATGTCTTCCCAACCAAAGCCGGCACCATCGGATCCACCCAGACAGCCCGCACCAGAAGCAGGTGTTGGAACACCACCAGCAAACAGTGTTGCATTTAATGCATTAAGACAGCTTCCGTCAGTCAGCTTGGAAATCGGATTCGATATGGCTTTAGTATCGGTGTAGTTAATGCGCTGGTAATCGGCAACGATGACCCCGGTCTTACCAACATCGAATGACGCGCCCAGCGTATAGGTAGACGGGATGTCGAAATCGCCGCCTTCGGCAAACAGGCCCTTGTATTCATTGAAGTCACCCATGCTGATCTTGGACTGGTAACTGATGCCGACACGCACGCCATCGGCAACCTCACCCTGGTAGCCAAGCTTGGCACCGAAACCCCAGGACAGCGAATTTACGTTGCCTGATAGATTGGTTGGATCAAGGGAAAACTGGGCGAAATTTTCAAGCCCTGAAGCACGGAATCGCTGGCCGACAAACAGCAGGCTGCCACCCAGGGCATGCTTTTCATTCAGTTTATAAGCAGTGTTGAAGTTGAAGAACATTTGCTCGAGGTTCACACCCGCAGTACCTGCGCCATAAACACCAGGAAAATTTGCGATCGAAAATGCCGGATCTGTTCCATCGGGTAATGTAGCACTGCCAGATTTATACTCAGTGTTCATACCACCGTTACCGTAAATAGCAATACCGATCGTAGACTTGTCATTGAGTAGATGGTTGTAAGCAAAGTGCGGGATCAGGAAGATATCATTCTCACTTTCAACACTCCCCGGATTAACGCTGAATGGCGGCGCACATGCCCCATTGGGAAGTGTGAAGAGCGGGTTACAGGAGGGCCCTGCAAGGACCACAGGCGTGCCTACTGGCGCCGGTGGTGTTCCGGTTACTGTATAACCACGTGGTGACGGCGCGAATATCTGTAAACCGAGATCCATGCGCTCGTCAACGAAGGCCATAGCTGCAGGATTGGTTGCTGCTGCCAGGGCATCATTATGCTTGTAGGCAACGCCTGCGCCGGCCATGCCCTTTTCTTTGCTGCCATAGCCGTGCATAAAGTAACCATTGGTTGCATGGGCAAGCGGCGCTGCCAGCAGTCCTGATACGGCTACTGCAAGCAGGGATTTGCGAATTCTAAAATTCATCTGTGGTCTCCAGAATAAAAAAGAAAAGAATAAAGTTATGTAACTTTTTAACTCGTTATTATTGTGTGTGAACTAGGCATTTAATAGGTGAGCTGTCCGTGCTTGTCAATTCAACGCGTATAAACAGTATTTATTATTATTAAATTTATTAGTAATTTATTAGTATTTTATTAGTAATTTATTTATTAATAATTTACTAATAGGCATAAAAAAACCCGGCTAAACCGGGCTTTTGTATTTTCAATCGAACATCCAATCAGGCTTTCTTCATCAAAAAGCAGAATTTACCGCCTTCTTCGGTCGACTCCAGCAATTCATTGCCGGTTTGTTTGGCGAATGCCTCGAAGTCCTTTACAGAACCCGGGTCAGTTGCCACAATGCGTAAAACTTTACCAGTGTCCATACCGGAAAGCGCTTTTTTAGCCCTCAAAATTGGTAAAGGACAATTCAGGCCGCTAGCATCAAGCTCTTCGTCATAATCTGCCACTGTTTAGACTCCTGTGTGAAAGTTTGCACAGCACTTGTGTACTGAAAATTAGCCCCTATATATAAAGGATACGTTGATAAAAGGCAAGCAACGATTAATCTCACAACTTTTACTGCAAAAGCTTGTCTGTTAAATGAATATGCAGAATAGATACACCAGATTCAGGGCGCAATTCGCCCACTACCTGTTATTTCCAATTCTTTTGTTTGGGAATGCCTCGCAGGCCGAATTGCCAACCCTGGGCGACCCGACACTTGGCAGCATCAGCGCCCGCGAGGAAGCGCAGATGGGTCTGGCCTATTACCGCTACCTTAAAGCCAGCCTGCCAATCGTCGAGGACATGCAGCTCAACTACTACCTGGAGAGTCTCGCTCAAAAGCTGGTCACACAGTCCGATGAAGCCGGCAGGGATTTTACCTTTTTCATTGTGCAGTCACCGGTAATCAACGCATTTGCCTTACCCGCTGGTTATATCGGCGTGCATAGCGGCCTGTTTCTCGATGCTGACAACGAAAGCCAGCTTGCCAGTGTACTTGCCCACGAAATCTCGCACGTCACCCAGCGCCACCTGGCACGCATGATTGATGAGTCGGGAAATTCAATCATGATCAATATCGCCACCCTGCTCGCCGCCATCCTCGTAGGATCGCAGAACTCGGATGCAGGTCAGGCCGTTTTGATGGGGGGACTGGCCGGCGCACAGCAGTCTTCGATCAACTTCACCCGTGCCAATGAGTACGAGGCAGACAGAATCGGCATCGGTCTGTTAATCGAGGCGGGCATGAATCCCGACGGCATGGTTGAATTCTTTGAGCACCTGCTCGACAAGAGCAGTGGCCTGCAAATTGAATACATTCGAACCCACCCACTCGACATCAACCGCGTAACCGAGGCAAAAAACCGGATTAAAGACGAACATTCAACCTTGCCCAAAAACAGCGAGGATTTTCTGTTTGCCAAAGCGCGGCTCGCAGTACTGGTAAATGACAACAACAGCCTGAGAAAGCTGCTCGAGCTGAATGAACATCTCGAAGGCGTTATCGCTGACTATCTGCGTGCACTGGCATTAACCAAGATTGGTCGTGCTGCAGAGTCCATCGCTATTCTGGAGAAATTATCAACGCAGCATAAGCACCCTTGGATCAAGCTGGCGCTGGCAGATGCCTATTATGCCAACAACAACATGGACAAGGCCCTGAAACTGCTTGAACAATTGAATAATCTTTATCCAGGATATTTACCGGTTACTCTCGCATATGCCAAGGCACTCAACGCGTTCAAGAAACCGGAAAAAAGTATTGAGCTGTTATTACGTCAACTGCAGCATGATGAATATGCAGAAATCTACCGGGTCCTGGCACAGTCCTATCACCTCAATGGACAGATAAGTGCAGCACTGGAAGCCACGGGTAATCAATATGCGTTACAGGGATATAATGAGCTGGCATTACAACAATATGAAAATGCACTCAATCACAAGGGCCTGGGTAAAACCTCCAAAGCGCGCCTTGAAACCAAGAAAGATGAGCTAATGGAAATAGTCAAACAAAGAAATTAATCAGCAAGGCAATATTCAATATATTATTTTTCTCTAATATAAGCTTCAGTTAATACGAAATTTATTCCCAACTTTTTTTTACTTTATAGCCTTGTCATAAACAATCTAGAGTGTATGCTATAGACCCTTGTTCTATTAGAACATTCCAGTTGACACACTATCGGAGGAGAGAGCAAATGCGGCGAACCGCACATTTGATCAAAACATCGGTCTCGATAGCAGCCATGATAGGTTGCCTCGGTATGATCGCACCACTAACAGCCAGCGCAGCTGATGCCGCAGATATTGAAAAAGGAAAAAAACTGGCATTTGACAGGAAGAAAGGCAATTGCCTCGCGTGCCACCAGATAGAAGGCGGAACACTTGCAGGCAATATTGGTCCGCCACTTGTTGCGATGAAAGCAAGATTTCCTGACTATGACAAAATGAAAGCACAGATCTCAGATCCGCGTGTTAAGAACCCGAACACCATAATGATTCCGTTCGGCCCACATGGCGTGATGTCAGCGAAGGAAATCGAACTGGTTTCACAATTTATTTATACATTGTAGTAAGAGGTAAAAGAAGATGAATCACAATCGAAGAACACTGCTGAAAGGATCACTGGCCGCCGGAGCAGTGGGTGCCGCAGTAAGTGCTGGGCTGTTAACACCGAAAGCCGTAATGGCCGCCTGGTCAAAAGACGCATTTGAAGCCAAAGAAGTCGACGCTGCATTGTCTGGTGCAATGGGAAGCGCTGATGCTTCAGCAAGTGACAAGATCAAGCTGAAAGCTCCAGACATCGCAGAAAACGGTGCCGTGGTACCTATCACTGTAACCAGCATGATCGATGGCACGACAAACATGAGTATTCTGGTTGCAAAAAACAACACCCCGCTGACTTCAACCTATGAACTTGGTCCGAACACAAAAGCATACATCTCAACCCGCGTTAAAATGGGTAAGACATCAGATGTAATTGCTGTCGTCAAGGCTGGCGGCAAGCTCTACAGCACCAAGAAAGAAGTCAAGGTCACCATCGGTGGTTGTGGCGGTTAATCGACAAGCAAATTTGAGGTAATTAGAAACATGGCAAAATCAATCAAACTGAGGGCGAAAGCTAAAGACGGTGTTGCTACTGTCAAGACCCTGATCAGCCACCCAATGGAAACCGGCCTGCGCAAAGACAAGAAGTCAGGCAAGCCAATCCCGGCTGAATTTATTCAGGAAGTTGTCTGTGAATCCGGTGGAAAAACAGTTCTTAGTGCACAGTGGGGCAGCGCGATTTCAAAGAATCCGTTCCTGTCATTCAAGTTCAGTGGCGCAAAGTCCGGTGACTCCATCAAGGTAAGCTGGGTGGATAACAAGGGCAATAGCGACTCTATTGACAGCAAAATCAAGTGATCCATCGGATTGCAGATAAATAACAAATAAAGGGTGAACAATGAAAAAAATTGCTAACGTCCTAACCGCCGCATTCCTGGTAGTAACACCGTTTGCAGCGCAGGCCACACCTGACCAGGACTTGAGAGAATTCAGAGAACATTACTTCAAGAAATTCCCTGATACACCAAAGAATGATTTCATCAATGGTGTTTACTCTATCGATCCTGCGTCTCGTGAACAGTGGGAGGCCTTCGAGGAATTCCCTTCTTACGAAATTTTCGTGGATAAAGGCGAAGATCTTTTCAACAAGAAATTTGCCAACGGCAAAGGCTTTGCTGACTGCTTCCCTAACTACAAAAAAGGTATTCGCCAAAACTATCCGTACTTCGACACAAAGTCGGGTAAAGTCGTTACCCTGGAAGGCGCCATCAACAAGTGCCTGACAGACAATGGCGAAAAGGCCTACAAGTGGAAGACAGGCAACATCACATATGTCAGCGCCTACCTTGCTTACCTGTCACGTGGCAACAAGCTCAACATCAAGGTGCCTAACGACGCAAATGCCATGGCAGCCTATAACCGCGGCAAGAAACACTTCTATGCCAAACGCGGACAGCTGAACATTTCTTGCGCTGATTGCCATTACCACTATGCAGGCAGCAAAATCCGTGCTGATATCCTGAGCCCGGCGCTGGGTCATCCAACAGGCTTCCCTGTCTACCGTAACAAGTGGGCCGGGGCTTCTGCCAAGGGTGATGGCATGGGTACAATGCACCGACGCTATGGTGGCTGTAACAAGCAGGTACGTGCAAAACCCTTCAAGGCCCAAAGCGACGAGTACAAGGCGCTTGAGTACTTCCATACTTACATGAGTAATGGTATGGAAGTTAATGGCCCAAGCCAACGCAAGTAAGCACTGGTAACCATCCACAAAAAAACCCCGGCATGCCGGGGTTTTTTTATTGCTGTAAATATCTACAGGTGATGGAATGACGATTGTTGTAACGTCAAGCAGTTCCTAGTACCTAGATCCTAGTCCCTAGCCACTGAAAATATGGTGGGCCGTGAAGGATTCGAACCTTCGACCAATTGGTTAAAAGCCAACTGCTCTACCAGCTGAGCTAACGGCCCATGTAATGGGGAAACAATCTGTTCTGGCGTTCGGACTCCTGTCCTCACTTAACTATCACATCTGCCGGCCCGGCATCCTGCCGGTCGTTCGTCGGACTGCGAATGTCCACCGGACATTCGGTTCCTCCTCACCCAGCTGAGCTAACGGCCCAAAACCGCGCATGATACATGGACTGGCGCTGAAAAACAAACCTGATCTGACGGAGCATGATGCCCAGCCTGACACTATTGATATATCGTTGGGTCTGGCACCCCTGCAGCCTCAAAACCATCACGGCGCAAACGGCAGGAATCGCATAGCCCACATGCCCGGCCCTGCTGATCGGCCTGATAACAGGATACTGTCAGCGAGTAATCAACACCCAGCCGGGTCCCGGTGGAAATGATTTCAGCCTTGCTCATGTTTATTAATGGCGTGTGAATATTTAGTTTTTGACCTTCAACTCCGGCCTTGGTTGCCAGATTGGCCATGTTCTCGAAGGCCTCGATATAAGCTGGACGGCAATCAGGATAACCGGAGTAATCAACTGCATTTACACCGATGAAAATATCATTCGCCGCCTCAACTTCAGCGACTGCAAGTGCATGCGCCAGAAAAATCGTATTCCTGGCAGGAACATAGGTGACCGGTATGCCTTCATCAAGACCTGTCTCAGGTACGTCTATACGGGAGTCAGTTAACGCCGATCCCGTCATTACACTTACATCGAGCTGAATAATATGATGGCTTGAGCCAAATGCCTGTGCCAGCTGCTTTGCTGCATTCAATTCAGAGAGATGACGCTGGCCGTAATCAAAACTGATCGTATGGCATTGAAAATTCCTGCTGGCAATTGCCAGCACCGTTGCGGAATCCAGGCCGCCAGATAACAACACGATTGCTTTTGAGCGTACGTTCATGCTTCATTTACCCGGCTGGTTGCCCCACAGCAGTTTATGCAGCTGCATTTGCATACGCACTGGCAGGGCATCGCGTAGTATCCAGTCAGCAAGATCACTTGCCGGTAATTGCTCAAAACTTGGCGAGAACAGGACCTCACAACATTCAGCCAAATTATGCCGCTGCAGGAACTCCCTTGACCACTCATAATCCTGCTCGTTGCAAATCACGAACTTGATCTGATCATGTGCATTGATGAAGTTAATGTTATCCAGACGGTTGCTTTTTTCCTCAGCCGAACCCGGTGTCTTGATATCCATCACCTTTACCACTCGCGAATCAACAAGCGAAACATCAAGCGCCCCACTGGTCTCGAGCGAAACCTTGTAGCCCGCATCACATAACAGCACTAGCATATCGATACACGCTTTCTGCGCCAGCGGTTCACCGCCGGTCACAGTCACGTAGCGTGTTTTATTCGCAGCGACCTGCGCGAGTATTTCATCAAAACTCATCCACTCACCACCGCTGAACGCATACTCGGTATCACAATACTGACAACGCAAGGGACAACCGGTAAGACGAATAAAAGTAGTAGGTATACCAACCGTCAGTGCTTCGCCCTGAAGTGAAAAGAAAATCTCGGTTATCTTAAGTAGGTTATCGTTGGGCATAGATTTGCATAATGAAGATATTTTCTCTCGCGAAGGCGCAAAGATCGCAAAGGAATATAAATAAATATCAATTCACGGAGTATAAACACATGGCATCTTTGCGTACTTTGCGCCTTCGCGCCTTTGCGAGAGTACAGCGCATTAAACATTTACTATGTTCTATTTGAAATCTGGCAATAGCAGTAAGATCATGCCTGAACTACCACACACGAGTATTTCCAGCTTATTTTTAACGCAGAAGTTAGCCGTATGAAGGCTTCTCAGTGGCCTTCGCGTTTTATGCGATTAAGGCGGTCATTGGCCTTTGATGCAACTGAAGTGTCAGGATAGAGCTTTACAACCTGGTTCAGAGCATCTTTTGATGCTGACCAGTTTTTCAGTTCATAATAGGTATAACCAATTTTCAACCTGGCCCCCGGGATTTTCTTGCTCTCCGGGTGCTTTGCTATCAGCGTTTGAAAGGCATCCAGTGCTGTCTTGTACTGGCGCGATACGTAGTTGGCCTCTCCGAGCCAGTATTGAGCATTATCTGCATACTTGCTCTCTGGATAGGTTTTCAGAAAACTATTAAAGGATGTAATTGACTTGCTGTACTGACCTTCCTTTAACAGATCAAATGCCGCCGTGTATTGTTGAGCACCGTCCTTGTCATTTGCTGCAGCAACAATGGCTGGCGACACTGAAGAAGCCGACGATGGACTTGGGGGCGGGACGGGTGCAGCCGTTACCGTCCTGCTGGCACCCCCTTCAAGACTATTAATCCGACGGTCCATATCGGAATAAAGACTACGCTGCCTCTGTGTAATCAGGTCCAGCTCGTAATCTTTCTCTTCCAGCATGTCTCTTAGCATAGAGACCTCCTGCTGCAATGCTTCGAGCTGTCGTGACTGCTCAACCAGCACATCAGAGCCGATAATATTCTCCAGCCGCTCAATTCTCTGCTTGTCGGTCATACGCGATAACATTTTATCATCAGCCGCGACAACATTACCTGATAGCAAACCGGCAATCACCATAAATGAAAGACTTTGCTGTTTATACATCAGAATTACTCATATACAAGTTCTGCACGGCGGTTCAATTCCCATGCGCCTTCATCATGACCCAATGCTGCCGGCTTTTCCTCTCCGTAGCTGATAATTGTTATTTGCGAGGAACTGGCGCCCTGGTACAGGAGTAATTTCTTTATTGACTGCGCACGACGGTCCGCCAATGCAATATTATATTCTCTTGTACCGCGTTCATCAGTATGGCCTTCCAGCCTCATGGTCATATCTGAATTCAACGCCAGGTATTTACCGTGATGCTTGATCACTTCGACATCATCTTCACTGAGTTCACTGCTGTCAAAAGCAAAATAGATGGTTTTGATCGACAACACATTCTCGGGATCATTGATGGCATTTTTTTCATATGAAACTGTCATGCCTTCAAGTGCACTTCCCGCTAAAGCACCGCCTTCACCAATGGTGCCAACTGTTGCACCAGTTGCAGCTTCTCCGCCTTCTGCACCTGCTTCAGCATCAGGTTTTGCTCCGGTTGTACAGCCAGACACAAGCAATGCCATCACCAAAACAAATATGCTGCTTTTCATTGTTATAATTTTCATTGTTATGCTCTACCTCTTAACGATTAATTAATTACGTTTTGCTGCCCACGATGGCTCTCTCACCTCACCATCAGACAGCGCCAGTCGCTGTTTTTGCCTGCCATCTGTTGAAACTGCCGCAAGTACGGCCTTACCTTTATCTTGCGATGCATACAGGATCATAGTCCCATTGGGCGCGAAATCAGGGGACTCATCCAATGGCCCGTCAGTCAGCACCTGCATTACCCGTGTATCTTTATACAAAACAGCAATTTTATATGAATTATTTGCACCATGGACAAACGTAATCATCTTGCCATCTGCAGAGACACTGGCACTGGCATTATATTTACCCTCAAAAGTCAGGCGTTTTGGACGTGAGCCTTGATCCAGCGAGAGTTCATACAATTGCGGTTTGCCACTTCGGCTCGATGTAAATACCAGCGATTGACTATCGGGCATCCAGGCTGGTTCGGTGTCGATTGCCCAGTGAGTGGTCAGACGTCTCAGTGACTTGTTTTGCAGTGAAATAATATAAATATCCGGATTACCATCCTTTGACAGCGTCATTGCAATGGACTTGCCATCAGGTGACCAGGCAGGCGCACTGTTGATCCCCTTGAATGAAGCAACCTTTTCACGCGCGCCAGTATGAATATCGTGTACAAAGATTGCGGACAGGCCGGACTCAAATGACACATAGGCCACCCTGGAACCATCCGGAGACCAAACTGGGGACATAACAGGCTCTTTTGAGGTCAGCAGTGTCTGCGGATTATAACCATCCGTATCAGCAACCTGTAATCTGTACTCAACAGGCTTGCCTGATGAGGTTACATAGGCAATTCTGGAATTGAAGGCACCGGGCAATCCTGTCAGCTTCTCAAAGATCAAATCGCTGATCTGGTGTGCAGTCGTGCGTAAAGTTGCACTTGTTGCATTAAAACTATAGCCAAGAACCTGTTCGCCACGGTAAACATTGAATAAACGAAATTCAACCTTGAACCTGTCATTAGCTGTCATCTGAACAGTACCGATGACAAGATGATCGACTCCGGCAACACGCCAGGTCTTGAAGTGTATGTCTTCCGGTCGCTGCGGCCTGGCGAGTAAACTTTTCTCAGCTACAGGTGAAAATTTTCCGCTGCGGGCAAGGTCAGAACTCACAATTCCAGAGATATCTGCATCTCTCAGCCTGGAACTTCCATTCCACTGAAAAGGTACGATTGCAATTGGCGTCGCGCCTTCGATGCCCTCGGTGATATCAATCTTCAAAACGGCATTGGCAGCCTGACTGAAACAGGCGAAAACGAACAAGATAATCCAGCGATTCATAACAGTAAATAGACTCCGGTTACTCATTCATGCGTCGGCGCTATGACCTTGGCCTGAATGTAAAACGTATTTCATTATCAAAAACTTCAGGATTCGGTGGCGCTGGTAATGGCGACGCCATCCTGACGGCACGATCGATAGAATTTTGAAACGCTACGTCATTCGAACATTCCTGCAAACTGACGCTGAGCACATCACCCAGTGCATTTTGTCTGACGAAAACT
>CAZRKQ010000200.1:0-2228 GCA_964600755.1 uncultured Thiotrichaceae bacterium | reverse complement strand
GGAGTGCACATGGTATATCGTCTGGAATATGATGCGTCCGAAATTGACGGAGTTGGCGGCTGACAGATGAATGTTTTTTTGTTGCAGTGTTTTCTTGAAGCTGTGAGATGCCAGCAGGCGTTTCAGTGCGTTTTGCGTGTCATCAAAATCGCCTTTAACACCAATGACTTTCAGGTTGCTCGCATTTTCCGTCACCATTTGAAGGCGTTGCACATCCGAGGTGCCGCCGGCAGGATACATGCAGGCCACCTGTACATTGGCCTTGTTCTTGAAAGTTTCAAGGGCTGCCGGTCCGGTATCGCCGGAAGTGGCTGCCAGGATCAGGTAATTCTCATTGCGGTTTTGTGCGATAGAAGACAGCACAATACCGAACGGCTGCAAAGCCATATCTTTAAAGGCCCTGGTCGGTCCATGGTAAAGTTCGCTGACATACAGGTCATCCAAAACCCGGACGACGGGTACGGGATTCGAGGGGTCATCAAAATTATCGTACAGGTCAAGCGCCTGATCGATAATCGCTGTATCTATGTCGATGTTAAATGCGGCGAGAATATTACGCGCGAGCGTTTTGTAGTCAGAAGCCAGCTGTGCGTTTAAAAACGATGCATCCAGTTCAGGCAGCGACTCAGGTGAATAGAGGCCGCCAAAAGACGAAATTGGCGTGAGTATCGCCTCGGAAAAGCTGACTTTTTCAGGGTGATGGCCATCATTGCCGCGTGTTTCTATGAAATTCATTATTGATCCAGGTTGATTTTGCGGAATTATAGCGAATTAGGGTTTTTATATGTAGTTAATAACAAGTTGCCAGGGACGAGGTTCGAGTGGCGAGGAAAAGAAATGAAATAACTGTGCGTTAATTTCGCGTATTACTGTAAGATCTATTCGCGGCTGAAGCCGCTGCTACAGTTTTTACTTGCCACTCGAACCTCGTCCCTCGCAACTACTATTTAGATACCAGTTTCAGTCCAATAATGCCGCTGACGATCAGCACCAGGCTGATAATCCTGAGTACATCCCTGGACTCGCCGAAAAGGATCATACCCATTATCGCAACACCGACAGCACCGATGCCTGTCCACACGGCATAGGCAGTCCCGACAGGTATGGATTTCATGGCAGTGGATAACAGCCAGAAGCTGATGGCCATGGCGACCACTGTTAATATCGAAGGTGTCAGGCGGGTAAATCCTTCGGTATATTTAAGGCCTATGGCCCAGCCGCATTCGAACAGTCCTGCAATTATCAGATAAACCCAGGCCATCATTCTCTCCCGTTTATAGTAAGCTCTATAATCTATTGATCAGGTATGCAGATATTACCTCGTGAACGTATATCTGGCCATGAGCCAGGCAAGACGGCAATGTATCTATATGGATAATATTATCTTTGAGCTTGTGTTGATCTTTGCAGGTGCTGCTGTATTTGCAACCCTGTTTCTATTCCTGAAGCAACCAATCATCCTCGCCTATATCGCCCTGGGCGTGGTGATTGGTCCATCTGGTCTCGGCCTGATCAATAACCCGGACCATATCGCCCATCTATCCCATATTGGCATCATATTATTGCTGTTTCTGATCGGCTTGAACTTACGACCTGACAGACTGGTAGGTCTGTTCGGCAAGCTCAGTCTGTTGACATTGGTCACTTCAGTGATATTCATGTCGATCACAATGCTGGCAGCTTTTTTGATGGGTTTCCCGCTTTTACAAAGCCTGGTAATTGGCGCTGCGCTGATGTTTTCCAGCACAATTATAGGTTTGAAGCTGATACCAACAACGACACTGCACCATAAGCACCGGGGTGAAATGATTGTAAGCGTGTTATTGCTGCAGGATGTACTGGCTATTATTATTATTCTGCTCATCAGCGGCGGACAGGAAAATAATATTACGCTGACGGTGTCATTGCTGTTTTTAAAGCTGATCGTGTTAACGGCTGTTTCTTTTTATGTTGTTAAGTACGTAATAACGACTTTATATATCAAGTTTGACACTATTCGAGAGCACACTTTTCTGCTGTCCCTTGGCTGGGGGCTGATGGTGGCAGGAGCAGCTGAATATATCGGCCTGTCATTTGAGATGGGTGCATTCGTCGCCGGCGTATCTATTGCGACCCTGCCGATTGCGCTGGTGATTGCGGAGGAGTTGAAGCCGCTCAGAGACTTCTTTCTTATCCTGTTTTTCTTTTCAATAGGTGCGCAGTTCGATTTGCTGGTGATGAGAGACGTT
>CAZRKQ010000199.1:0-3443 GCA_964600755.1 uncultured Thiotrichaceae bacterium | reverse complement strand
CGTTACCGGGCCAGGCGTAGCTCTCCATCGCGGCCAGCGCCTCTTTGCTGAAGCCACGTATTTTTCTGCCGTGGTCTTCGTTGAATTTCTCGAAGAAAAAGCGCGCCAGTACGATCACATCCCCTTCCCTCTCCCTGAGAGGCGGGGTTTCAAGAGGTATTTCACTGATGCGATAGAACAGGTCTTCCCTGAACTCGCCATTTTCGATTTTTGCCCTGAGATTCTGGTGGGTGGCACAGACCACCCGGGTGTTTACAGGAATTGGCTCATGCCCGCCGACACGCTCAATGACGCGCTCCTGCAGGAACCTTAGCAGTTTGGCCTGCAGCGCAAGCGGCAAATCACCCATTTCATCAAGAAACAGGGTGCCGCCATCAGCGTGCTCAATTTTACCCCTGGTTAGTTTATTGGCGCCGGTAAAGGCGCCCTTTTCATAACCGAAAAGTTCGCTCTCCAGCAGGGTATCAGGGATAGCTGCGCAGTTGATGGCAACAAATTTGCCATCTTTGTTCTGGCCGAGATTATGCAGCGCCCTGGCACAGAGCTCCTTACCCGTGCCGCTTTCGCCGAGCAGCAGTATCGTTGCATCTGAAGGTGCCACCTTCTCTACCGCCTTGCACACAGTCTGCATTTGCGGGCTGCAGGCGATAACGCCGTCAAACGGCTCCTGGATGGTGCCCTGCATCAGCCTCTGGTTGTCCGCCTCGAGCTCCATAAGCCTGTATGCGCGGTTTACTATCAGGCCGATGATCTCTGGTTCAAATGGCTTGGTATAGAAGTCATAGGCGCCAATACCGACGGCCTTGACAGCGTTTTCCTTTTCGTCCTGCCCGGTCACCACCACGACCTTGGTATTGGGCTCGACTCTTAAAATTTCTTCCAGCGTGGCCAGCCCCTCTGTGGGGTCATCCGGGTGTGGGGGCAAGCCAAGGTCCAGTGTGACCACGGGTGGCTTGTATTTTCTGACCTGCTCGACGGCGCTGGCGCGGTCATCGGCGAGAATGACATCGTAGTTTTCAAAGCACCATTTAATCTGGCTTTGTAGACCGGGGTCATCTTCAACAACGAGTAATTTATTATTTATTGCCATGGGCTGTGTTTTTATAGTTATTTGCCATGGGTGATTTGTAGCATACTTACGGCCGATTGTCGAAATTTTTTACAAAATAACTCAAGAAGAATCAAGCTTTTGGCAATTTTATCGTGAAACAGCTGCCCTGCCCCGGGCTACTTTCAACATCGATACTGCCGCCGAGGGCATTGATGATCTCCTTGGTCTCGTATACACCAATCCCCATACCCTTGCCCTTGGTGCTCCTGAAAGGCTTGAATAACTGGGTTTTGATGAATTCTTCGTCCATGCCATGGCCGGTATCTTTAAATTCCAGCACCAGCTGATCATCAGCTGTCGATTGAGTAAGGTTGATCTCACCCTCATCTGGTGTTGCATCCTGGGCATTCTGCACAAGATGGCCGAATACGGCCAACAGCTGGTCTTTATCCGCCCTGACATCAAAGGCGTGGGACTCACAGCTTAAAACAGGCATGGGTTTACTGTTTGCCTTTTCACGCAGCCTTATCAGCTCCTGCAACAGCGGTATTACATCAACACTGCTGGAGCCGGCACTGCCCGTCTTGCTGCTGACCACATCAAGCATCTTGTTCATTTTCTGCACCGTATTGCCCAGCGTATGGATGACATCTTCCATGAACAACGGGTTATTCTTGTGTTTCTCGGCATTCGACATAATCAATGACAACTGAGCGACAAGGTTTTTCATGTCATGCACGATATAGGTCGAGATCTTGTTGAAGCTTTCAAACTGGCGTGCTTCGGCGAGCGCGACTGATGTTTCCAGCTGTTCGATATAGGATGCAACCTGCCTCGCCGCCGTTTTTAACAGGTCACTGTCCTCCCAGTTGAAGTGCCGCTTTTGCGCGGTTGAGTGATCAAGAATGATAAAGCCGATCAGCTTGTTGATATGGATCAGTGGAACGATGAGCCAGGGTGATATTTCATTGATCCAGTGCGGCAGCTCAAGAAAACCCAGCCTGTTATACACCTCGGGTTCGTTGTTCAACTCATCAACACTGATGACAAATTCATTGTCCTCAAGAAACCGTATCATTGAGCTTACAGTGGGCTCCCTGACCTTGAGCAAGGGCATCTCCCAGGCATCCACGCATTCGAAAAAGCCGTTCTCCTGGCGCAACCAGAGCATGCCGCCAGGGCTTTCAATAATTTGCGCAATCGACTTGATGGACTTCCTGTACAAATGCTCATCGCCAAATGAAACCGTTCTGATAAAACGCAGCCATTCTTCTCGATAATCATACTTGTAGGGATAAAAGTGCTTGTTTACTAATACCTTCAACCTCGCACGAATTCTTCTTGATGCCAGGAACAGAACCAGAACAAGAATGGTAAAGACCAGAAAGAATGCCTGTACCACCGGGCCCCAGCTGCCACCAAACTCTTTGACATAGAAACCCGCAAATCCCATAAACAGCAGATAGACAGCGCTGGCCAGTAATGTCGTGGTGTGAAATACCACCCTGCGGGAGATGAAGATATCCGGTGACCACAGCGGATCCTTGGATACAGAAACGGCAATCAATGGGACCAGCAAGGCTTCAACAAAGCCTCTGGTTTGCCACAGTACTGGATCAATTCTCTGATACAACAGCGCATCAGAATACATGTAGAAATTAAAGATATACGAGCCTATCAGACCCATACAAAGGTATTTTATGGCCCAACGTTGCTCTGAAGGCACATTTCTATACAGCTGCTCGACGAGGACGATGCCAATCACCGCCATCATCAGATGGATTGCAATCAGTAATCCACCGTTTGACTCTGCATGCAGATCCGTCTTTGAGAACACATATACAGCGACTGCTATGACAGCAATGACTATCAGAGATGCCCTTACAAGACCTGCCCGGCTTTTCTCAATCGACACACCCAGGCCATACGTGGTCGACAGCATGCTGACAAGAAATGACAGCCATGCCAGGTTTTTTGCGAACTCAAAAAACTGCGTGATTGGAAAGTAGGTATCTACAACTGACTGAATTGAAATAGAGGCAGACCAGACCGTACTTGCGAAAGTCGCAACAAGCAATAATTGCTTGGTCCTGCCCCGGTGCTTGTCTGTGAGTAAAACAGCAAAAAAGACAAGGTATACAAATGCGCTGATTGTATAACTTATGGTCTCAATTGCCATTTAATTGGTGCGTGCAGGTTTCTTTGTATAAATACTTAAAATACTGTTGACTAACGATAATACTAATAATCCGTATCGTTACAAGCTTTTCAGTGTCGCCTCAGCTTCAGCCCTGCCCTGGAAATCCTTGTCAGATGCAAGCGCGGCTTCAAGATGTTTCTTAGCTTCAGCACTATTTCCTGATTTCTGATACGCCATACCCAGGTGATAGTT
>CAZRKQ010000198.1:0-2608 GCA_964600755.1 uncultured Thiotrichaceae bacterium | reverse complement strand
GGCGTCGTGGGGCACTGATAAGTTATTGCTTTTTTCATCAAAGTTATAATGATCGAAAATTCACTATGTTATTCAAGTATGCCTATCACGGTTCAGGCTAGTCTTCGTGTCCGTAAGCTTGCTCTTCACTCAAACCGTAGCTATGGCTACGCTTTTCGCTCCAGAGCGGCGCTTACGAATACTAGCCCGCATGTCTCATCAGGGGGCGAGATAATCACGCCGAGATTTGGATTCACAAAGGATTTTGCGAAGGAGTGGAATAACCGTGTGTATTTCCGACTGAGCAAAATCCTTTGTGGATTCAAAGATCAAGTGAGTGCTCGTCCATCTGGTGAGACATGTGGGCTCCATACTGCGCCTGCTCCCGTGATCCTGGTGAGAAATGCGGGCTAATGCTTTTGTTGCGATGACGAGCGCACGTGCATACAGGTGGGGGGGCTGCCTGTTAATGAAGTGATAGGCAAATTGCTTGAGTAAAAGGATCATGCCTTTGACAGAAATGTAATTGTTTCATATTGTAGAAAACAGGTCGAACTGGAAGAACTGGCAGGTGGTTCAGATGTCGTAGTAGATATGTCCATCGAGCATATCACAGCGACACTGGTTGTATTGCTCTTGCTGGCTTTTATAGCAGAGCCAATATCGCGCCTGGTCCGTCTGCCATACAGCAGTGTACTGGTATTGGCGGGCTACGTGACTTCAGAGCTTGCCGTGATGTCTGGAATAGATACCGGTATTCGTGCCGAGAATTTTCACGACCTGATCTTTTATGTGTTTATTCCGCTGCTTGTATTTGAATCGGCATATAAAATCAATAAACAACTGCTTCTCGCAAACATCATTCCCATTATTATCCTCGCTGTCATAGGCTTGTTACTGACTGCATCACTCACAGCAGTTGGCTTGTATTACGGCATAGCACATCCCACAGGATTTCCATTGATAGCCGCTTTAGTCACTGGCGCCATACTTGCTGCAACAGACCCGGTGGCAGTGGTTGCGCGTTTGCGCGAAATTGGTGCGCCGGAAAGGCTGACTGTTTTGCTGGAAGGTGAAAGTCTGTTCAATGATGCTACTGCAATTGTATTATTTGGACTGTTTATTTCAATGGCACTTTCAGTACAGAGCGCAGTATCGACATCCGGTGTAATTATCGAGTTTGTGAAAATCTCTGTTGGCGGCCTGGTAACGGGCCTGATTGCAGGATTGGCGGCTGGGGTAGCCAGTAAAATCATCAACAGCGCTTTAATGACAGGTGTGCTTACGCTGATAGTAGCTTATGGGGCCTACCTGCTTGCTGAAGAGCTGTTTGAAGTATCGGGTGTTATGTCGACACTGGCTGCAGCTATTGTGATGTCTGTAATGCTGAGAAAAGAACCAGGTGAAAAGACAGACGACAGGAATGAGTATTTATGGGACATCATTGGCCATATTGCAAATGCTATCGTATTTATCATTATGGGTGTAACCGTAACGCTGAGTATGTTTGAGGAGCGATGGCTGGCCATGTTGATTGCTATAGCCGCCGTGCTTGCTGCAAGAGCGATCAGTACCTATGGCAGTTTATCCTTGCTTGGCCTGTTTCAGAAAAAACCAATTGATCTACCTTGCCAGACGGTCATGGTATGGGGTGGATTGAGGGGTGCAGTTGCACTTGCGCTGGCATTATCGATACCGGTGACACTGGACTACTGGTGGACTATACAGTCTATTGTATTTGGTGTGGTTCTATTCTCCCTGTTCATACAGGCGCCATCGATACGTATGCTGGTTAATAAGCTGGGTTTGCGGGATTAATCTAACAGCTAATCACTGACATGATATTCGGGGTTTTCCAGTAAGCTACTGTTATAAAAAGAATTTAACTAACGCAGAGACCGCAGAGGTTGCCTGCCAAAACAGTTTCATAGGTAGGGTGCGCCGTGCGCACCGTAGATGTTTATAAAATTACAGGCGAATGGTGCGCACGGCGCACCCTACTTACCTACTAGCCCGCATTTCTCACCAGGCGGCGTAGGACACAGGTAAGGCATTGGTCCTTTGGAAAAAACATGGATGATCTAAAATACAGAGTGTTATTCAAGCATGCCTATCACGGTTCATGCTGGTCTTCGTGTCCGTAAGCTTGCTCTTCACTCAAGCCGTAGCTATTGCTACGCTTTTCGCTCCAGAGCGGCGCCTACGAACACGAATCCTGCGCCTGCTCCCGTGATCCTGGTGAGAAATGCGGGCTAGCGCTAGCGCACTGACGAGATCAGTAATATAACGAAAGCAATCAGTACGGCAGCCAGCAGTGCCAGCGTTCCCCAGTGTTTTTCCTCGGCATTTTTGCTTCGTTCAATCGTCGCCTTGATGCCGGGCCTGAACAAAAACAGAACCAGTATGGCCAGTGCACCCATTGCGAGTTGTTCCCATAGTTCCATATCAAGTTGCCTGGTCAGTCAAATTTGTAATGTTTTTCGATAGCTTCGATGATTTTCCACACACATCTCATACCCTTGGGAAATACAACCATGTCGCCGCTTTTAATGGTGACTGGTTCTTCGTTTTCGGGTGTAATGATTGCGCTGCCTTCTATGATGTAGCAGGTTTCCTGTTGATCGTATTC
>CAZRKQ010000197.1:0-25214 GCA_964600755.1 uncultured Thiotrichaceae bacterium | reverse complement strand
GGGCGTGACCTGGATGGTGATAATACTACTGCAGAGGCATACTATGTCACTGGTTTAGATATCACCATTTTAGCGGACGCCAGCATCAATGATGCTGATACCTGGGACAATCAGGTTGACTTTGTAAACAGTCTGGAGATCGGTGGAGTAAGCGGCTGGCGCCTGCCAGATGCAGACGTAAATAATGATGGCACAGTGATCAACTGCACTGGTGGGGGTGTTGCAGGCTGCGATGACAATGAACTGCAGTATCTGTTTTGGGAAGAAGGTATCACGCCTACCGAACCTGATCCATTTATTGGTGTGCAGCCCTTCAAGTACTGGTACAGTACCGATCTTGGCGGCGGTGTATGGGTAATTAACTATGAAAACGGTGGTATCACAGGCGCTCCTAAAGGTGACTCGAACTTATTATGGCCTGTGCACGATAGCATGGTTGGCGGCGACGTCATCCCGATACCGGCAGCCGTCTGGTTATTCGGCTCCGGCCTTATAGGTTTGATTGGTATTGCCAGACTAAAGAAAGTTTAACGATCAAAAGATAATCAAACGCAGCTCCTTCGGGGGCTGTTTTTGTTTGTGTTGAAGGTCCGTTGCTGGCCGCAAGCAGGCGTTGGATCTTGTACGTATCAAGCTTTATCAGAAAATGATCTGTCTACACAGAAATGAGTGGTAATCAGGGATTTGGCAGGAAAATCTATAACTTATTGAAATATCTGGTACCGGAGGCCGGACTTGAACCGGCACGCTATTGCTAGCATCGGATTTTGAATCCGACGTGTCTACCAATTCCACCACTCCGGCGTGTTTGTGGCTAGCCCGGTTTCCGGGCATGGTCGCGATGTACACAGTAGATTCCCGCTTTCGCGGGAATGACGAGTGCGTTGTCGTGCGGGGCGTATTGTAGCTGATACAGTTAATGGTGAACAGTTAACAGCGAACAACGGTTTGGTGGGCAGAGCCCACCCTACAATAAAAGTTTTTACCTCAGCGCCTCCGCGTCTCTGCGGTTAAATTATCTTCCTGATTCAGGGAAAAACCTTCTTGAATGGCTTCACGGTCACCGAGGCATAAACACCGGCGTGCTGATAGGGGTCATCAGCCGCCCAGGTCTCGGCATCTTGCAGCGATGTAAATTCAGCCACGATCAGGCTGCCGGTGAAACCGGCTTCACCGGGATCATTGGTATCGATAGCCGGGTGTGGCCCGGCCAGGATCAGGCGGCCCTGGCTTTGCAGGGTGTTGAGTCGTTCCAGGTGTGCCGGCCTTGCCGCCAGTCGTTTCTCCAGGCTATTGGCCACATCCCGAGCAATAATCGCATACAACATTAGTGTTTATCTCTGTTCACTGTTAACTGTTCACTATTCACTGTCATCTAGTCTCCGGATTCTTCCTCTTCTTCCTGTATAAAACGTGCCAGGTAAATGGCCTGCAGGATGACGAATATGATGGTCAGGCCCATCAGTCCAAACAGTTTGAAATCGACCCAGGTTTCCATGCGCACATCCGCCTGGGCATCAATATTGTAGTAAAACGCAACATAGAGATTGGCGGCACCACTGATCAGAAAAAAGGCTACCCAGGACAGGTTCAGGCGTGTCCATACATAATCGGGCAGGTCTAACTGGCTGCCCATCATGCGCTCGACCAGGTTCTTCTCGCCGATGAAGATGCTGAGCAGAAATGCGCCGGCGAACACCCAGTTAAGTACCGTGGGCTTCCACTGGATGAAGGCCGGGTCACCGATGATGATGGTGATGCTGCCCAGCACGGTGATCAGCGCCAGCGAGAACAGGTGCATGCGCTCGACTTTGTGCAATTTCAGCCAGCTGTAACCAACCTGAATAAAACTGGCAACGATTGCGATACCGGTCGCAACGATGGTGGCATTAATGTGTTCGGGTCTTTCAGGATTTATCAGGTTGCCGATGAAGGTGTTGTCGATCAGGAATTTGGCCTGATAGAAACTGACAAAAAACAGAATTATCGGAAAAAAATCAAAGAGTAATTTCATAGTCCTAATGTTCGATATCGCTTGAGGTTGCTCATGCTTATGATTCCTGAACGCGTATTATAGTGGTTTAACAGCCACTAGGATAGAATGCGCCCCTTGAAAAAGCAGTGAACAGAGAACAGTGAGCAGTTAACAGCGAAAAGATAAAAGCGAACAGTTAAAGCCGTATTTTTCGACTACCGGTGTGTGCCCGGCTATTCACTGTTAACTATTAGTTGATCACTGAAATATATGAGCCAGTATTTCGAAATCCACCCGACCCATCCACAATTACGCCTGGTGCACCAGGCGGTGGAGATCATCGATGCCGGTGGTGTTGTCGCTTATCCAACGGATTCCAGTTATGCCCTGGGTTGCCATATCGGCGACAAGAAAGCGCTGGAACGCGTGCGCCGTATACGCAAGATTGACGAAAAGCACAATATGACACTGGTGTGCAGTGATTTGTCCGAGATCTCAACCTACGCCAAGCTGAGCAACTCGCATTACCGCATGCTGAAATCACTGACGCCGGGGCCGTACACATTCATCCTCAAGGCGACGCACGAAGTGCCGCGCATGCTGATGCACCCCAGGCGCAGGACCATCGGTATTCGTGTGGTTGATCATCCCGTGGTAAGGGCAATACTGGAAGAGCTGCGGCAGCCGCTGATGAGTACGACATTGATTTTACCGGGCGAGTCGTTGCCAATGACCGAGGCGGATGAAATTCGTGATGTGCTTCAGCGTCAGATCGACCTGGTTATCGACAGCGGTCATTGCGGCATCGAGACAACCTCTGTTATAGATTTGACTGGTAATGCACCCAGGCTGATCAGAGAGGGCATGGGGCGTGACCATGGACTTGATTAGCCTGACAATAGCCCGGTAAACATCGTAAACTAGCGCGAACCAAAACAATAACACATCCAATTGCAACAGATCCTCTACACCATAGCCATCTGGGCGGTCCCCGTATTATTCGCAATTACCCTGCATGAGGCAGCTCACGGCTGGGTAGCAAGTAAACTGGGAGATCCGACCGCGCGTCAACTCGGCCGCATCACGATGAACCCGATCAAGCATATCGATCCGGTCGGCACCATTGCTGTTCCCCTGGTGCTGGTCATGTTGAGCGGCTTTATTATTGGCTGGGCCAAACCCGTGCCTGTTGACCCGCGTCATTTCAAGCAGCCATTACTGGATATGGCACTGGTGGCACTGGCAGGGCCGGTATCCAACTTTGTTATGGCTTGCGGCTGGGCCTTGTTGATCACGCTCAGTACCACTGCACTGGCCGATTCACCGGTGGCGATTCATCTGATGAGAATGGCCCAGGCCGGCATGACCATCAATCTCATCTTGATGGTGCTCAACCTGATACCGATTCCACCACTGGACGGTGGACGCGTGGTGGCCGGTGTTCTGCCGAAGCAGATGGCCCTGTCGTTTATGCGCATCGAGCCTTATGGCATGTGGATCATCCTGGCGCTGCTCTTCAGTGGCGTATTGGGTAAAATCCTGTGGCCGGTTGTACTCAGGTTCGATGCCATCATCAGTGCAATCTTTATTTTCTAGGGAGTTCACTTGAATACCGTTACGAGACAGCGCGTTTTATCCGGTATGCGGCCAACAGGCTTGCTTCATCTCGGCCATTATCACGGCGTGCTTAAAAACTGGGTCAACCTGCAGCATGAGCACGAGTGTTTTTTCTTCGTTGCTGACTGGCATGCCCTGACCACGCATTACGAAGATCCGCGCATAATCGAGCAAAGCGTTTGGGACATGGTGATCGACTGGCTCGCCGCTGGTATCAGTCCCGGGGCGGCGAAGATATTCATTCAGTCGCGTGTACCTGAGCATGCTGAACTGCACACGCTGCTATCGATGATTACGCCGCTGGGCTGGCTGGAACGCGTACCCACCTATAAAGACCAGCAGGAGCAGCTCAAGGAGAAGGACCTCGCGACCTATGGCTTTCTCGGTTACCCGTTGCTGCAGAGTGCTGACATCCTGATTTACAAGGCTGGACTGGTGCCCGTCGGTGAAGACCAGGTTGCGCATGTGGAACTCACCCGTGAAGTCGCGCGGCGTTTTAATCACCTGTACGGTCGTGAGCCTGGCTTCGAAGAAAAGGCGGAACAGGCCTGTGCCAAGATGGGCAAGAAGAATGCACGCATGTTCAAGGAGTTACGCAAGAAATATCAGGAACAGGGTGACCAGGGATCGCTGGATGTGGCGCATGCGCTACTGGACTCACAGCAGAACATCTCCATCGGTGACAAGGAACGCCTGTACGGTCACCTTGAAGGCCAGGGCAAGATCATCCTGCCGGAACCGCAGGCACTGCTGACACCGGCGTCGAAGATGCCGGGACTGGATGGGCAGAAAATGTCCAAGTCCTATGCCAACACCATAGCGTTGCGTGATAAACCGGATGACATCACGCAGAAACTCAGGACCATGCCGACCGATCCCGCGCGTGTACGGCGCAATGATCCGGGCGATCCCGATAAATGCCCGGTGTGGCAGTTTCATCTTATCTACTCGGATGATGATACCCAGGCCTGGGTGCAGGATGGATGTCGAAATGCGGGCATTGGCTGTGTAGAATGCAAGCAGCCGATCATCGATAGCGTGCTCAAGGAACTGAAGCCGATACAGGAACGTGCCCGGGAGTATGAGAATGATCTCGCTACCGTTCGCTCCATCGTAGATGAAGGCAATGAGGCCGCACGCGAGGTTGCGCGTGATACACTTGACGATGTTCGCAAAGCAATGGGTATAGCTTATATCTAATGACTGATCCAGTACCGCAAGAACCAGCCGCGCCACACCAGGACGAAATGCCATTCGCGCTGGTAGCGGGTGAACCGCTGACTGTCATCCCCAAAGACCTGTACATTCCACCAGATGCGCTTGAGGTTATCCTGGAAGCCTTTGAAGGCCCGCTGGATTTACTGCTTTACCTGATCAAAAAGCAGAACCTCGATATTCTTGATATCCCAATCAAGGACATCACTGTTCAATACGTGCAGTACATTGAAATGATGCAGATCATGCGTATTGAGATTGCAGCGGAATACCTGTTGATGGCGGCCATGCTCGCTGAAATCAAATCCCGCATGCTGCTGCCGCGTCCAACCGAGGAAGAGGACGAGGACGATCCACGCGCTGAACTGGTACGTCGTTTACAGGAGTACGAACGCTTCAAAAAGGCGGCGCAGGATATCGATGAGCTGCCACGCATGTACCGCGATACATTTACGCCGTCAGCAGAAGTCCCCGAGGTACACCAGGACAGACCGCTGCCGGAGATTGAGTTACGTGAGTTGTTGATGGCATTCAAGGACGCGATGTCGCGTGCGGAAATGTATACCCATCACCAGATACAACGTGAAGCCCTGTCGGTGCGCGAACGTATGAGCAAGGTACTCGACAGAATATCAGCAGAAGGCTTCACTGATTACAGAACATTATTCACCATCGAAGAGGGGCGACGCGGCGTTGTAGTGACCTTGCTCGCGATTCTCGAATTGGTAAAAGAACAATTAATAGACATGGTGCAATCGGAACCGTTTTCCCCGATACACATTAAGGCTGCAAGTGGTAGCCAGGTTAGCCCGCCTGAAGAGGATTGATTATGGAACAACAACAATTAAAAAACATTATCGAAGCCGTGCTGATGTCAGCCGAGAAGCCATTGAAGGTAAATGAAATAGAGGTCCTGTTTGCAGGCGATAATGACATGCCCTCACGTGATGACATTCGCAAGACATTAAAACTGCTGGCAGAGGATTATGCAGACCGTGGTTTTCAGCTGAAGGAAGTGGCCAGTGGATTCCGTTTGCAGGTGAAGCAGGATTATTCTGACTGGATCGGTCGTTTATGGGAAGAAAAGCCTGCACGCTACACAAGAGCCTTACTCGAAACTATTGCGCTGATAGCCTATCGACAACCAATTACCCGTGGTGAGATCGAGGAAGTGCGTGGTGTCAGTGTCAGCTCAAACATCGTCAAAACATTGATGGAGCGTGAATGGATCAAGGTGCTTGGCCACAAAGATGTGCCAGGCAAACCCGCGCTGTATGGTACGACAAAAGAATTTCTGGATTATTTCAATCTGAAGTCACTGGAAGATCTTCCATCCCTGGCTGAGATCAAGGACCTTGATCAAATCCACCAGGAGCTTGATCTTGATATAGACAATACCGGGGTGGCTGAAAGCGAGGATGAAGCCGGGTCTACTGATGATGAATCCGGTTCCCAAGAAGTTGATGAAGCTACTGACGTAAATACAGTTGCTGCCACAGCCGACAATGACGCGTCTTTTGAAGAAGACAGTCATGCAGTATCATCCGATGCAGATCCCGGTTCTGAAGAAGATGATGAAGATACCGATCTAAACACGGTTGCAGTTGAAGCTGATGATGCCGAGCTCGATGAAGAAGAGGACTTTGCTGAATCAGAGCCACGGGCACAATCAGCCGCCAGTTAGTACTCCTTTCCTGTTTCCTGCTAATTAAAAATGTCCGAGGAACGCGTACAAAAAGTACTGTCGCGTATGGGCTTTGGCTCGCGTCGTGAAATCGAGCGCTGGATCGAACAAGGACGTATCAAGATTAATGGCAAAACCTGTGGCCTTGGCGACAGGGTAAAGCCGGGTGACCGGGTCCACGTTAATGACAAGCGCATCATCGTGCGTGAGGAGAAGCAGGAGGAAACGCGAGTCATTATGTATCACAAGCCGGAAGGTGAAATCTGCACTCGCAGTGATCCAGAAGGCCGCTCTACCGTTTTTGATCATCTCCCCAAAGCCGGGCGTACACGCTGGGTTAGCATTGGTCGTCTTGATATCAATACCAGTGGCTTGCTGTTGTTTACAACCAACGGTGAACTGGCTAATCGCCTGATGCATCCATCGAATGAAATTGAACGCGAATACGCCGTACGTGTAAGTGGCAACGTTACCAGGGATATCCTCAAACAATTGAAGACAAAGGTCATGCTTGAGGATGGCCCGGCGCATTTTGATGATATTCAGGACGGTGGCGGTGAAGGCTACAACCATTGGTACTATGTCGTTATAAGGGAAGGGCGCAACCGCGAGGTCAGGCGTTTGTGGGAGGCTGTTGACATTCGCGTCAGCCGATTGATGCGTGTTCGCTACGGTAATATCATTTTGCCGAAGAGCCTGAGAAAGGGAAGGTCAAAGGATCTTGATGCCATTGAAATCAAACAGTTAGGGGAATCAGTTGGGCTTAAGCTTGAAGTTAAATCAAGAGCGCCTGCGAAAAAGCGTGCCTGGCCGGGCGTTAAAAAGGTGTACAGGAAAACCGCGAAAAAAAGTGCAGTCAAGAAAAAACGCAGCCCGGCAAAAAGAACCCGATAACGTGTTTATGGTCAAACCTGCAGAGGTGGATATGAATCAGCTGACGCTAAAAGCTTTAATGATATTGTTTGCAGTAGTGGTCATGCCAGTGTATGCCAATGCAGCCGATGAAACCGAGCTCACTCCAGCATTGGTTAATCCTGGCCATGAAGAGCAGCCGGAATGGTTCAAGGTGTCCTTTCTTGATTTATATGAAGACATCGCAGAAGCGGCTGATGACAATAAACGCGTAATGATCTATTTTTTTCAGGACGGATGCCCCTATTGTAAGAAACTGCTGGAAGACAACTTTGGCCAACGTGAAATCACTGACAAGACACGCAAATACTTTGATGTTGTTACGCTCAATATCTGGGGAGACCGCGAAGTGACTGTTGGCGATAAAGTAATGACTGAAAAGGACTTTGCTGCAGCACTTAAAGTCCAGTACACGCCGACACTGATATTCTTTAATGAAAACAACAAGGCTGTATACCGTGCAAACGGCTACTATCCGCCGGAGAAGTTCGATGTTGTACTTGATTATGTCGGGCGGAAAAAAGAGGGCGAATTCAAGTTCCAGGATTATCTTGCACAGGTTGCGCCACAGCCGGCTTCAGGCAAGCTCCATACCGATGTCAGCAATATAAAATCCAGTGATGATCTGCAGGCGTCACTTGAGCCAGGCAAGTACCTGCTGGTAATTTTTGGACAGAAGCAGTGCGCCACCTGTGATGAATTACATCTCGACATACTGCAACGCAAAGAGAGCAAGGAGTTGCTCGAACGTATGAACGTCGCGGTTATTGATTTATGGTCGGAGCAGAAAATTGTAACGCCGGATGGCAGTGAACAAAAAATTTATGACTGGGCGAAGAAGCTGGATATCAAGTACGCGCCGAGCCTGGTCTACTTTAATGATAAAGGTGAAGAAGTGTTCCGCTCAGATGCATATCTAAGAGCGTTTCATGTCCAGTCTGTTATGGATTATGTGACCACGGCTGCATACAAGGAGCAGCCTAATTTTCAGCGCTATATCGATACCCGTGCCGATCACCTGAGGGAGCAGGGGATAGAAGTTAATCTAATGGATTGAGACGGATTTTTACCGCAGAGGCGCTGAGGCGCAGAGAACAACAAATATCTTGGTTATCAATTGAGGTTAAGCGTTGCCACGCCAGGCATCTAAAACACATATATTAATATCTGTTAACTCCGCGCTTCTGCGGAGTATCAGCTTTGGGTTTGTTTATTTGCATAGAAGTGTCAGCCGGTTTTGCGCAATAAGGTGTTTATAGCCTTGCGTATCACGCTTTTCAATATTGTTTCATCGACCTGCTCGTGTGCCACCAGGTTTGTGAGTTTGTGCAAACGCGAATCATGCGTTTTAGAGTGAAGCTGGAACCAGTCGGTAGGGTGGGTTTTGTCCACCGCTCTCGTTTTTATGAACACGGTGGGCAAAGCCCACTCTACATATTACAAGCGCATTTCGTGCTCAAACGGCTTTTAATTTCTCTGCGCCTCCGCGCCTCTGCGGTTATATTCCGTTTTATATTTTAGAAATCTTCTGGTTTGAATACTTTACCTGTTTCCGTGACTGCATCGCTCAACAGGAGAACAAACGCGTTGGTAATCTCTTCCGGCCTGGTCAATTTCCGCATGTCTTCCGCCGGATAGGCCATGGTTCTGAAGCGGGTGCGAATGGGTCCCGGGATTACTGCATTCACCGGAATGTTTTTTGATTCGAGTTCATCGGCAAGTATCTGCATAAATGAGAGCTGGCCGGCCTTGGCCACGCCATAAGCGCCCCAGTAGGCGCTGCTTTTATCATCAGCGGTGAATACGATACGTGCGCAGGATGATTTTCTCAATAAAGGTATACAGGCTTTCGTCAGCAGAAACGGCGCATTCAGATTGACCTGCATGACTTTGTACCAGAGCTCGGTGTCGTATATATCGATCGGCGTGGATGCGCCAAGCCAGCCGGCATTATTAAACAGGCCATCAAGCCGGCCGAATTCCCTGTCTATATTGATATTCAGGTCATCATAATCAGAGGGTGCAGCACCTTCCAGGTTCATGGGGTAGATGGCCGGTTCCGGCCAGCCGTTGTTTTTTATTTCATCATAGACCTGTTCGAGTTTATGCACTGTTCGACCAAGCAGAATGATGGTCGCGCCGCGTTCGGCACAGGCAAGTGCAGTAGCTTTGCCGATGCCATCACCGGCACCGGTTATCAGGATTATCCTGTCATCAAGCCGTATATCGTCTGTATCGGGTATCATGGAAGTGTAACTGTATTGAGTTGGAAATGTGGCTTTAATTATGAAGTATGCGGAAATAGAATGGAATAACGGTACACCAGGCAGCGCTGAATTTGGCGATGTTTACTTCTCAGAGGGCAATGGAATAGAAGAAACGCTGTATGTATTTCTGCAGCAGAATGGATTACCGCAACGCTGGCAGGAGACGGGCCGTTTTGTGATTGCGGAAACGGGATTTGGCACCGGTTTGAATTTTCTTGTAACCGTGAAAACGTGGCTACAGTCCGCACCTGTTGATGCTTGCCTGCATTTCATCTCAATAGAAAATCATCCTGTATCGCCTGATGATATTGCTCGCCTCGCCATTCAGTGGCCTGAGCTTGGGCCGTATGTTGATGAACTGCTGCAGGCATACCCGCCACCCGTACCGGGCATGCACTTGCTTGAACTGGCCAGGGGCAGGATCAGGCTGCATTTGATATTCAACGAGGTTGAATCAGCACTCGAGCAGATTAGCTATAAAGTTGATGCGTGGTACCTGGATGGTTTCGCGCCATCACGCAACCCCGAAATGTGGAGCGGGCGTGTATTTGAACTGGTTGGTCGTAACACTGCTGTTGGCGGCAGTTTTGCAACCTATACTGCATCCGGTGTGGTTCGCCGTGGCCTGTCGGAAGCTGGTTTTGTGGTGGAGAAAAGCGAAGGTTTCGGTGCTAAACGGGACATGCTGAAAGGATTTATTTTTGAACAAAGGTGTTATGTCGTAAAGAAACCGTGGTTTGCTGTTCCTGATTTTTCGTACACGAATAAGGATGCAGTCATTATCGGTGCGGGATTGGCAGGGCTGGCAGCAGCATGGTCGCTGATCAAGCGTGGCTGGCGCATAACGTTGATCGACAGGCACGCTGTAATAGCAGCGGAGGCATCAGGCAATCCTGCCGGCTTGCTGATGCCGAGATTGACACAGGATAAAGCACTCGACTCACGTTTTTATGTCAATGCCTTTGTGCACGCAGTGCATTGCCTTGACGGGCTGCAGGCGGCTTCCAGCAACCAATTCTGGTTTAAAAGCGGCAATGTGCTGGTAGACGATGCGGATAAATTGAGGAATATAAGTGAGTCACATCAATACCCCGATGACTTTATCAGGTACATAAACAGCGATGACGCGAACGATGTTACAGGTATTAACCTGAACCGTGATGGCCTGTTATTTGTGAATGCCGGCTGGGTCAAGGTAAAGCAGTTATGCGATGCGATAAAACAGGAATGTGGAAATCAGCTGGAGTTTGTTCAGGCAAACGTGTCTGATATCAAGTTCAATAACGGTAACTGGCAAATAGCCGGTGATAAGAATGACAATATCGTTACGGCAGAATGTGTTGTGATTGCGAATGGCGCTATGGCCAGGCGATTTTCTGTACTTGAATGGTTACCAGTTGAAGCAGTGCGCGGCCAGTTGACAATAATCGAGCAGACCAACACAAGCAGAGAAATTAAATGCGGTATCAGTGCAGAGCGTTACATTACGCCTGCATATGAAGGCAGGCATATCGTAGGTGCCAGTTATAACCTGGATAATGAATCGTCAGATCTGTCTGCTGTAGACCAGGAAGAAAATATCAAAGGCATCAATCGCCTGATACCAACAGTCCTCGATCAGCAAAGTGGGCTGGAGGGAAGAGTGGCTTTTCGTGCGGTAAGTAAAGACAGGGTGCCCCTGGTTGGGTGTGTTCCTGATCGTGATATGTTCGGACAAGATTACCGGGGCCTGCATTATGGCAAACATTCAAGACATTACCCTGCAGGGACCTATGTGCCTGGTCTGTATTTATCAACAGCGCATGGGTCAAGAGGACTCACGAGTTGCTTTATATCAGGAGAGATGATTGCGGCGATGATTTGTGCTGAACCAGCACCCGTTGAAAAAGATGTTGTGGATTATCTTAACCCGGCACGATTTATTATCAGGAAGCTGAAACGAGGCCGCTATTGACGGATGTGCGCTTGAGCATGTCCCGCAGTGTTGCACCAGATAGTGGTTTTGGTCTTGAAATACCGTATCCCTGTGCATAGTCAACACCAAGGCACTGAAGCTTTTCGATAATTTCGTCATTTTCTACGAATTCAGCAATAGTCTTGATATCCATAATGTGGCCGATCTGGTTTATGGCTGCCACCATTGCATGGTCAATTTTGTTGTCTACCATGTCGCGTACAAAACTGCCGTCTATTTTCAGGTAGTCAACCGGAAGGTTTTTCAGATAGCTGAATGATGACAGCCCGCTACCGAAATCATCAAGGGCGAATTTGAATCCTTCTGTCTGTAGATCCTCAATAAGTTTTCTTGTTTTTATGAGATTTGTTATCGCAGAAGTTTCGGTGATTTCGAAGCATATCAAATTTGTAGTTACTTCAAACTCTTTCATGCATTGCTTGATGAAATGAGTAAGGTTGTCATCATTCAATGAGTTGCCGGAAAGGTTGATCGAGAAACATATGTCTTCACTGTTATGTTCAGAAATAAATTTAAAGGTTTCCCTGATGATATGCTGATCGACTGCACCCATAAGGTCATAGCGTTCAGCAGCCGGAATAAATGAAGCGGGTGGAACCAGGTAACCATTTTCATCTTCCATCCTGACGAGGATCTCGATATGTGTAGTATTATCTGAAGTTTCATCAAGTGGATAGATGGATTGCGCATGGATTCTGAATCTATCCTGATCCAGTGCCTCGGCTATGCGTGATGCCCAGTGAAGTTGTTCGTGGCGTTGTATAAGTTCGGTATCCTGCTGATCATACACATATGAGCGGCGACGCCCCATGTCCTTGGCCGTATAACATGCAACATCGGCATGCTTCATTACTTCGTTGATGTCATCTGTCTGCGAGGTGATTGGGACAATCCCGATACTGACGCCAAGCGAAAATTTATTTCCTTCCCAGTCAAAGACAAAGTCTGAAATCGAACTAATAAATTTTCCGGAAATTTCAACCGCCATATCAACAGGGCAGTTTTGCAGTATAAGCCCGAACTCGTCGCCTCCAAGCCTTCCCAGGATGTCGCCCGAGCGAATTTCAGTATGAATTCTGGATGATATCTGCTTCAACAACTCGTCTCCGGCAGCGTGACCACATGTATCGTTTACAAGTTTGAACCGGTCAAGATCGAGATAGCATAAAACATGTTTGGTATCATGGGTTTTAGCATGATGGATTAGTTCTTTCAGCTCGATATTAAATTGATGACGATTAATCAACCCGGTGAGTGAATCATGCGTTGCCTGGTGATGGATGATGCATTCCATGCGTCTACGTTCAGTTTCGTCATGGAACACGATAACAGCACCCTCTGTTGTGCCGGAACGGTTCATGATCGGTGACATTGAACTCTCGATAGATCTTTCGCTGCCATTGTTGCTGACCAGGTAAGTCATGCTTTTGCTGATTGATGTGCCTTCCGTCAGGCATGCCTCGATTACATTATGCATAGGTTCTCGAGTATCATGATCAAGAATACGGAAAACCGATTGTACAGGTTGATTTTGAGTCGAAACGAGGTTCCAGCCAGTCAGGCGTTCGGCAATATGATTCATGTACTCAATGTTGCCATCTGCGTCGGTTGTGATTACGGCATCGCCGATTGAGTGCAAAGTAAACTCTGCGCGTTCTTTTGCTGCTGCGATGTCACTGACGAGATGCATGTTGGCAATGGCAAGCTGTACCCGTTGCGCGAATTGATTTATCAGTTGTTCGTCGATATGGTCGAAAGGTGTGGCGTCTCTAAACACAGTTATGGCGCCATGGATATCCTCATTTAGATAAATTGGTGTCACATAAGCTGATTTGACCTTGTACTGATTGATGAGTTGACGCCGGGCTCTCATATCAGAATTTACATCATCGATACGCACAGCTTTTTTGTTCGAAATGGCCCAGCCACACAAGCCGCCATCGTTGAGAGCGTGTCTTGTTCCTGTCAGTTGCTCTGATTTGCGCCCTGATGCGGCAACGACTATATAGTTTTCGCCTGATTCATCCAGTAGTGGAATCATGGCCATGGTGGCATTGGCTATATTTATGGCAGCTTTACACACCGTTGTATAAAATACTTCTGTGTCGCCTGCACAGGATATCAGTTCCAGAAGCCAGCTATCTATGGACTCAAGCCCGGTGTGATAGCGCTCACTATCCTGAAGTGCGACATGTCGCAGTAACTCTGCGCTGGTTCTGGATGCAGCAAGAGACAGGATGCTCTCTGCCAGGTTGGTGTTGTTGATGGCTTTGTCATCAGCAACTGCGAGCAGGCCGATCACCTTGTCATTTGCGTCTTTTATGGTTATGCCAATGAAGCTCTCTGCATCTTGAACGTATGAATTGTCCCAGTCCGGAAAATAGTTCTGAAAGTCACGATTATGCACAAGGCGGCCATGGTGCAGTACTTCCTCGCATGGAGTATTTTCAATGTTGTAGTTAATATTTACCTGGTAATTACCATCGTCAATAAGTCCAAGAATATTGGCCTCATGCTTATTGTTTTCTGAAATAAGTGATATATATACGTATCTATAGCCAAGAGCCTTATGTAATGCGTATAGAATATTATGCACAAAGTCCTTCTCGCCAATAGAGGAGGATTCTTTTACCAGGCGGTAGAGTGTCTTCTCGGTCTTTGTTCTTTCGTTAACTTCCTTATTCAATTTCTCGTTGGATATTTCCAGGGTGTTCTTGTTCTGTTTAAGAATAAGAAACATATAGCCAATGTAACCGAGTAAGTATAGAGAGCAAAAGAACAACAGTGAATTGTAAATACGAGTATGTTGGTCCCGACTGGCCTGGTCTACGGATAGTAGATACTCCACGTTTTTGACTTGTCGTTCAATATCCAGGGAATTGAAGGCTTCAATGATTCCGTCTATAACCGGAAGCCTCTCGATAATTATCAGACTGTGGTTGATTAGAGTGTTCAACTCAGTGTCCAGGCTGACATTTAATTTATCAAGTAATGGGAATATCTTTAATGCAGTTTCGAGCTCGGGTTTGCGGGTATATTCAAGTATCAGTGTTGATAACTTTCCAAGCAGCTCTGCCGAAACTATGTTTTTACTACGGGCACTGCTGCCTGTATGTATTTCTGAGTGCAGGCGGGAGTAGTAATACAGAGAATTCTGTAATACCGAGTTATTGGTTTTAAAGTCCTCGATCAGACCGGCCTGTTCTGCGATAGATTTTTTCAGAAACGCCAGATAATTTGCCAATTCCTCATGTTCATCAGAGTTAACAGAGGTGTTTATTTTTTCATTCAAGCTGGAGATTTGTGAGACTGTCTCATTAAGGGTGTCATACTCACGTATTTGATTGTTTCTATATCGCAGTATGTCCCGGTGTAATTTCACCTGGAGAGATTCAATCTCGTTAGTTACAGCTGATAGCCCATCAAACGGATTGCTGCTGATTATGCTCTTGTAAAAGAAAAAAACCAGAAGTGGTAAAACGAGTGCAATCCCGATGGTGTGATTCAGATGCTGTTTCATCAACTCTTTTCCTTGTCGATTTTAATTGGCTCATGCCTGTTATCGGTCTGTTCAGTTTCTTGCAGCAGCATTACATTAGCAGATGAATCGCTGCCTGTTGATAGGGATTTTCCCCTGTATTCGCCGGTGAGTGTCTTCAGGAATTTTTCCAGCAGAGCAACGTCGTCCTCATTAATGTTTTTACCAATCTGGGTCTTACCCATAATTGCTATGACTTCTTCCAGTGTTTCAGCCTTTCCATCATGCAAGTAAGGTGCTGTTACCTCGATGTTCCTTAGGGTCGGCACCTTGAAAACATACATATCGGTCTCCCTGTTGGTGACATTGATACGTCCGTAATCAGCGTTGATAATGTCACCACGTTCACCCAGGTAGTCATAAAATATACCAAATTTCTGGAACAGATTGCCGCCTATGTTGATACCCTGATGGCAGGAGATGCAGCCGAGCTCCTTGAACCGCAAGTAGCCTTTTTTCTCCTCATCAGTTATTGCTTCATAATTACCGAGCAGGTACTGGTCGAACCTTGAATTTGGTGTGACCAGTGATTTCTGGAATTCAGTCAAAGCATCAAGGTAATTTGTTTTGTTGATCCCGTCTTTGTAAATGTGCTTGAATTCATTGACAAGTGTGGCATCGCTGTTCAATTTAGTCAGTAATTCATTCCAGTTGGAATCGGCTTCCATGTGGTTATGAAGCACATGGTCAACCTGGTCATCCAGCGATGCTGCAGCGCCATCCCACTGTTGCCTGAAATTGTACCTTGCGTTGAAAACTGTAGGCGTGTTGACGACATGCGAATTGCCACCCAGCGATATACCCGTGGCCAGGTCATCATCTCCGCCAGATTCCAGTTTATGGCAACTGGCACATGACAGGCTGTTATCATTCGACAGCCGGGTATCGTTGAACAATAATGAGCCAAGCGCAACTTTGTCGGGATCAAGGCTCGTATCAACAGGTATGGGTTGAATAGGTTCACCGAGTGCTGGCACAATCGGTTCTTCCGCTGAGACAGAATTGTGGCTGAAAATTATTATTGCTGGCAACAGCGCAAACCGTGCCAAGTTTGTTATCATTCTTATAACTTCCTGTTTCTAAAAGGGGAAATGCAGGATGTTTTTGTCACAATTGTGCAGAGATTGTAGCCAATATCAACTTAAAATACATGAACTATCTGATGAACAGCAATATTATCGGGATAAGCATTTCAGCCATACTCTTGCTTGGATTTGCTCCGGGTTTGTCCATTGCCGATTGCGCTGATGAGCCTGGCCCAGGTGTCAATTGGGCTGGCTGCGACAAGCAGGGTGTAGACCTTAGTGGGCTTGATTTAACAAGTGCTGTGTTTACCCGCACCAACCTGGAAAACGCCAATTTCAGCGGTAGCAGGTTATCACATGCTGATCTTAATTTGTCTAACCTGAAAAATGCAAAATTTGATCAGGCTCGCATGATCGGCGCAAGATTAATCGGGCTAAAAGCACAGGGCGCAAGCTTCAGGAAGGCGATACTTGATGATGCCAGCCTGAGTCGTTCCAGCCTGATTTCGGCTGATTTCACCCAGGCGCGTCTGCGCAGGGTGAGCTTCTATGATTCCGACCTCACAAATACCGATTTTACACAGGCCAACCTTGAGGGTGCGCGCCTGGAACGTGCAAAAATGTTTGCAGCAAATTTCGAAGGGGCCAATCTCGAGTCTGCCAACCTGGAGTCTTCAGACGCGGAGACAGCGAGTTTCAAAAATGCCAGCCTGGTTAAAGCAGTACTCGATAATGCGGTCCTGCGGGAAGCTGATTTCACCGAATCTGATTTAAGCAAGGCTTCGCTGCGAGAGGCAAACATCGATGATGCGATGTTCGATGGGGCCGTGCTCAGCGATACTATCTGGATCCAATATAAACGCTGCCGCCCCGGTTCCGTTGGTGAATGTCGTTAATCACAGGATTATCAATTATGCAGGCACAACAATTCCTTGATCGAATGGCTGAAACCGCCAACACCCTCGATCTTGATGCACATATGAACCTGATCTCAAAAGACGTCAGCGTGTTTGGTGTGCCCGGATTTGATGTCATCGGATATGACGACTGGTTTAATCAATGCAAGCACGAGTTCGAAAATAAGCTGCTCAAGCAGGTTAGCTACAAAGGCCTCAATGTACTTGCCGAAACACCGGACAGGATCATGTTTAAATCGATGGAGACGGTTGAAGGCGCGGATGGTACCGTCAATTCAAGTGGCATTGAGTTCATTATCCAGAAAGAAGAGGATGGTGTGTGGCGTGTAAGCCAGGAACGAGTGCTGCCGCAGGATGAACTTGAAAATGACATGCGCCGTGGTGCGCTTTAATTGCTTTCTAATACATATAACACTACAGGTAAAAGGCTTTGGTGCAAAGAAACCAGCAAATTATAGATGCGTTGAAACAGTCTCATCTGTTTTCCAGTTTGACCCAGGCGCAGCTGGAACGCGTTTATCGCCACTCCCAACTAATTAGACTTGAGGACGGTCAGCTGCTGTTCGCACAAGGCGAAGATGTTACAAATTTCTACCTTGTAATAAGTGGAAAAATTAAATTGTTCCGGGTGTCGCCTGACGGGCAGGAAAAGATTATTGAAATAGCGCCCCAGGGTGAAGTCTTTGCCGAAGCACTGATGTTTATGGATCAGCCTCACTACCCGGTGAGTTCAGCTGCATTGGCAGAGACGGTGGTGCTGGGTATTGATGCGGCGAATTTTAAAGACATGCTGTCGGGTTCTGTTGATACCTGCTTCCTGCTGTTGGGTGATATGAGCTTTCGTTTACGTAAGCTGATTAACGAAATTAATACCCTGACGCTTCATTCCGGTACCTGTCGAGTTGCAAATTATTTGTTGCAGCATGCACCGGAGGACAAGGAGATTTTTGAGCTTGATACCGCAAAAGGCGTAATCGCTGCCAGGCTGTCTGTTAAGCCGGAGACTTTTTCACGTATTATGAAAAATCTCAGGGGGGAGGGCATTATCAGTATCGACGGTAGCAAGATTACCATTCACAATCGCGAGGCATTGCGGGACTTAAGTATGGTTTAACAGTATCAGGTTTACCGCAGAGACTCTGAGGCACAGAGTTATTATACTTGCGCTAGCCTGGATGAAGCGAAGCGTAATCCGGGAATGTTCTTCTTATAGGAGCGGCTTCAGCCGCGAATAACCACCACAATAACCTCTGCGCCTCAGCGTCTCTGCGGTAAATAAACCCGTCCTGAACAGTAATAAAGTAGAGTTCCGGGGGGCGTCAGCCCTGCGGTACTGTATTGCGGTCAATGTTTTTCAGGCCTTATTGCCAGGTAAACAACAACCAGGAACATTACACCGCCAATTATCGAGATCAGGCCTCCAAAGCCCATCAAACTCATACCCGCTATTTGCTCAAACTGTTCCAGGCCTTGTTCCGCACCGGCCGTTTTACGCTGGACTCCATAACCGCCGGACCAGGCCAGGCCGATGATGTGTATTAACTGGCCACTGCCGTAGATGCCCGGTTGCCATTTTGCGGCACGCCCCGTGACTTTTCTGAAACCCAGCTGTGGCAGCAGATGATAGGTCATACCCATGAATGCAATGGTCACGCCGACGATAGAACCGTGATAATGCGCCGGGATGGTCACGTTGCTGCCCTTGATCATGAAGCCGATAATGCCGCCCACACCGAACAGAAGCACTGAAAATAACAGGGCATTACGCTCAGCTTCGAATCCAGGGGCGGGGCGCCATTTTTCAATGATGGCCAGTGTGGTTGCCAGTCCAATGGGGACGGCTGCAATTGCACCACCGTACTTCATTAATTGTATGAACCAGAACAGGAGTTCACCGGAGCTGACGTCGAATTTGAAATAAATAATCGGTACCATCAGGACCGGGGCCACACCCAGCACAAATAGAATCAGTGCCACACGAGGCGACAAGCGTAGATAGGCGCCACTGACGGAGGCCAGCCACAACCAGGCAACCAGCATCAGTTGGGTATGAGTGAACTGGATGATATGACCGCTGCCCCAGAACAGCCGGTCATAATAGGCCTGGCCTTCAAAGCCTTCGTCGATACTGAAGTAGGACAGGATGAGTGCAGCTACCGCGAAAAAAGCTGCCACGACGGCGACAAACAGGCCAAATCGCAAGGCATCCACACCAGTGACGTTGCTTCCCGCTGTCCATGACGCAATAAATGTGCGTAATACCAGCAGGCTGAAACCAAGCCCAAACACGCCCAGGCCGATAAAGAAAGCAGTGCTTTGCAATACCGGCACATAATTGTTCATTAACGGATAACTTTCACCGGTAAACGGGGATGCCGTTATGATCAGTGTTCCTGCGCTGGCAAGAAGCAGCGCAGTCCAGCCGCAGCTTTGACACTTGTTTGAGCTGTTGTAGCTCCAGAAAACGCCTGCAAATGCGAGAAACCAGACCAGCACAGTCAGGTCGACGTGGACCACCAGGGCGGTACGAAAGAAATCCACCCACGGGATGATTTCCTGAAAGAAGGGGGTACGGGAAAGAACGATCAGGATAGTAAACAGGCCACCGATCACCAGTGCTGCAAGACCGAGGAACAACCAGCCGGTCGCCATTCGTCGGGCATTAATATCCGGTACAGGCAGGGTGAATTGATTAGCCAGCATGTGAATTAGTATCTATAAAGGAGTTCGTCGGGACGTTTTGATCTGGTTTGATTGCCGGGTCATTTTCATCGGCGGTATTGTAAAGGCTTTCGGTTCTCAATGCACCGGTTGAATTTCGCCATATGGCCTAATTTAATGACCTATATCAATGCCTTATGAAAAAAAAAGATGCAATAACTGTGATTGTATCGAACACTAAAGGGTATTTACTCGCACAATTAAAAGCAATATAGTCCGGTGCAATATACTGAATACACGCACAGGTTTTGTCCGTGGACTGTTTATTTTTTCCGCGCATTTTATGCCCCGGTATGATGTGCCCCAGAATTTAATGGTTTATCAAGAGCAATGAAATTTGCGGATAATACAGAGTCAACAGAACAATTAATCACCAGGCAGAATGTTGAAACAGGTCGAATGAATACAACGCAGCCATTTTCTACTGCCAGCACTCTTGTAGTGCAATCAGAGCAGCCTGTGCCTGTGTCTGAAGCTGAGCGTGATGATCTCACATCGTTTTTTGCGGTGGGCATTGTCATCAACATTGTTATGATAACGGCGTACTTTGTTTGGGCTTACAAGCAATGGAACAAAACAGGGACTAGGGACTAGGTACTAGGAAATATTGTTCGCGGCTTAAGCCGCTCCTACACGCACAAGAAACATTTGCGTTCATTAGCGTGGGGCCGTGTAGCGGCAGGCGGACTAATTGCCGTAAAAGTATTGCTGAATTTTCTGGTATTGCGAGGTGATCGTCGTCGCATAATGTGGTTGTGAGAACGAGGCCACCAGTCTGCCAAATGGATCCACAAGAAATATCGCACTGGTATGGGCGACCAGGTATTGGCCGGGAGCGGTTTCCGGTTCAAGAATATAGCCGGCGCCAAATTGCCTGGTCAGTTTATCGATTTCTGTTTTGGCTGACGTCGCACCGATAAATTTACTATTGAAGTGTGTAATATAAGCAGCGAGCTTTTCTGTTGTATCACGCTCAGGATCCACCGAGATAAATACAACCTGCATGTCGGCAGGCACTTCACCTGTCTCATCTTCCAGCAAACCCTGAACTGAGTTCAATACATAAAGTGTAGCAGGGCAAATATCGGGACAGGAGGTGTAGCCAAAGAAGACAAATGTCCATTTACCTTTAAATCTATCCTGGTTGAATACAGCGTTGTTGTGGTCTGTCAGCTTGAAGGGGTGTAACAGCCTGAATTCCGGGCGAAGTACACCCGCCAGTTCCGGTGGCGGGGCTGATGGACGCACCAGGATATAGGTAGCGAGCATGACAATTAAAAATAGTCCGAACAGCAGGACTGTGCCGATTGGGAATATTTTCTTTTTAGTCATGTTGGCGCATGTATGTTAAACATTGCGTTAATAATCAACTCCGGGCTTACTGATCAACAACATGGTTGAACTTGATGATATGTTCGTTGATTATACCGGGCTTAATAAGTTCCAGGTAACCGTCTCCCAGCTTGATGCTGCAGGGTGCCAGTGAGCCGCACTCGTAGATGATCTTGTCCTCTATATAACCGTATTTTTCAACCTGTGCGGTGGCTGCTTCTGTCAATTGACCAAACGTGCCTCTTATGTATGCACGGGTTGTTGCCTGTTTCTTTATCTGTTCGAAAACTTTGTCAACGGCATCCGGCGTCACTGTTGTGGCGGATGGGTAGGGGATGTGCAGCGTTACAATCCACTGGTCTTTAAACAGTTTTATATAGATATTGTTCTTATTGGTTCTGGATGGGGTGGCATTATTTCCCTCCCTGGAAAAGTGTCCGGTATGGATATCCATTTTATTCGTTTGCTGTTCAGCCAGTAGCGCACCCGGAAAAACAGCAATTGCAGTGAGAATGGATAATAAGGCACTTTTGAACATAACTTTTTTCATGGTAATAAATCGGGTTTGTTGATCATGAAGCTGTTCTGCGGCCACGGAGCTGGTGGCTGACAAATATTGATGCCGTGAGCAAGATGATTGCGCCAGCCTGGTGTGCTGCTGCAAGGGTCACCGGAACGATCAGCAGCAAGGTGGTAATTCCAAGTGTAAGTTGCAGTGCAAGCGATGCCAGCAGCAGGTGCAGGCCGGTATAGACGTGTGATTCCTGTGGTGACTTTCTGGCTATCCAGTAAAATGCCGGGATCATCAGGAATAACAGCGTTGCCAATACCCTGTGATCAAACTGCACCATCACAATGTTCTCGAAAAAATTGCGCCAGGCAGGCGTGAACTCTAATAAGCCAACGGGTATCAGTCTCCCATCCATTAATGGAAATGTATTAAAGGCAAACCCAGCCCGGGTGCCTGCGACAAAACCACCACTTAAAGCAGTAATGAATATGATGACTGTAATGATCAGCGACAGCTGCCCGAGTTTCCGGTTCGAGCTTTTAACGTGTTCATCAACTCTCGGGTACGACAAATCAAGCGCAACCCAGAACATGTAGGCGTAAATGATGATAGCCAGTGCCAGGTGCGCCGTCAGGCGGTACTGGCTGACGTGGGGGTCGTTTACCAGACCACTTTTCACCATGTACCAGCCCATCAACCCCTGCAGACCGCCGAGCACAAACATTATGATTAATTTGGGCGTCAGGCTTTTTTCTATTTTTCCTTTAACAAGAAAGAACAGAAAGGGCAGCAGAAAAATGACGCCTATTGAACGGCCCAGCAATCGATGGCCGTATTCAAACCAGAAAATGGACTTGAACTCGCCTAATGACATGGCGAAGTTTTTCAGTTTGTACTCGGGAAACTGTTGATAGAGAAGAAACGTTTCCTCCCATTCCGCCTGGTTTAACGGTGGCAATATGCCCATGACCGGTTCCCATTGCACCATGGAGAGTCCTGAGCCGGTAAGCCGGGTAACGCCGCCGAGGATAATCATGGCGAAGATGGTTGCACAGCAAACCAGCAGCCAGATGGCGATGTGTTTGTTATTCGTGTTTATCGAAGGACCCATTTTGGTTTTGTCAATCTCGATTCAGCTACAGGCAAGGGGTTGGAATTGTAATGGCTGCCGCTTGATCTGACAAACTAAGTGATGATTCACCGCAGAGGCGCAGAGTAAACCAAAAGCACATATTTTGTTTAAGAAACCCTATGTTTTTGAATTAGGAATAATGTCGAGTTATGCAACGATATCCATTTCAACAAAAACACATAAAAGGTTTTCTCAGCGCCTCCGCGCCTCTGCGGTAAAAAAGTCTTCTAATTAAGTCAGCCGGTTTTGCGCAGCAAGGTGTTTTTTGCCTTGCGTATCAGGCTTTTCATCGTTGATTCATCGACCTGGTCGTGTGACACCAGGTTTGCGAGTTTGTGTAAACGCGAATCATGGGTTTTAAAGTGCAACTGGAACCAGTCGTTCAGTTTTTGCTTGAACTTCTGCTCATCCAGCTCAGTTGCATTTTCATATTCATCGGCAATATCACGGATATCATCCAGCAAGCGTTGATGATCAGCCTGGTGTTCCTTATATTGATCATAACCGTGTTTTTCCATCATCTGCTCTTCCAGGGCGAAGTGGGCCGATATGCTGCCATAGATATCGCCAAGACCGTCAATAACGCTTTCCTTATCTGCCTTGTCATCGATCATCGCGTAGACTGAATTAACCTGCTCAATGAGTTGTTCGTGCTCGAAATCGACCCCCGGCATGCCGGTGCAAAACTCTTCTCGCCATTCAATTAATGCCATCAACAGGCTCCCGGATAAGTTTAAAAGTAGCTATGTCCGCTTCATTACTGCTTTTCAATCAGAATGAACATGCACCACGTCTTAGTGAATTATCCCGTATTTAATCATTTTAGGAAACTCTGATTAATGAAGAGAGATTGCTATTACACATTGACGAATGGATTGCGGCGGATCGTGTTCATGTGAATCATTCTCAATAGCATCAGGAATGCATTAAACATATGTTTCAAGCAGGAATAGGGTGTCAAGATATGTGTTATGTGGTAAAAAGTGCACTGGTCGCGCAGCAGAATTTCATAGATAGATAAAGTTCATTTGATATAGATCAAGGCCAACCAGGGCAGGTTTAAATATTCTGCGCTTATAAAGGTGTCATATGGCGCAGTTGTGCGTGTCATATGCCACAGCTGAGGATAATTACGACCATCTGTAGATGATCCAATCCTTGCCGGATATATGCCGGAGGGGAGTGTGGCTCTTTGTAGTCAGTGGCTACTAACTATTAATATATAAAAATACTAAGGAGGCTTTACATGCCCCAAGAAGACAACGTGCCTAAAACGGAGCGTATCCCTTTCTTCCAGAGAATGCTCGAAAATCCATTCCTGTTACTATTCATAGGTGTCGTCATGCCCACTGTTTTCTATATCCTGTGGGGGATCATGGAAATCGCCACCATACCTGTTGCTGAATAGACAAGGAGAGACTCAATGACTTCATATTTACCCCCTTCGGAGCGCATCTGGTGGAAGACACCGGTTGGAAAACAGGAAGTAATCTGGATAGGCATTGCGCTGGTCTGGTGTCTGATCATGTTTTTCATGATGCCCTACTGGCATATTTTTGGGAAACAGAACCTTTCTAACGAAGCCTATCAGACCACGCCGGCAAAATTTCAGGCCAAGGTGGATGAAATGGTCGAGAAATACCAGGTCGGTGAAGAAGCTGGCTTTCCGATTGTGCGCCCACCTGCGGGCAGTGATGTTTACCTGCTGGGCAGGCTCTGGCAGTGGTACCCGATTCTTGAACTTGAAAAAAACCAGTCGTATCGAATACATATCTCCTCAATGGACTGGCAGCATGGTTTCTCCTTACAGCCCGTTAACATAAACTTACAGATTGTGCCCGGTTATGAAATGGTCGTCACCATGGCGCCCGATCAGGCCGGCGAGTTTGCCATTGTTTGTAATGAATATTGCGGCATCGGTCACCATACCATGCTCGGCAAAATCTACGTGAAGGAGAATTAAAGATGGCACAATTTAGAGTTTGCCCGGATTCGGGTTTCTATTTTGACAAGTCTGCCGAAAGCCTGATGAAGGTGAATGCTGTTGCAGGTGTTGTTGCGCTGCTGGTTGCCGGCATTCTGGCTCTGGGTGTTGTTCTGACCCGCTGGCAGGAAGTGCATCTGTTACCTGCGGACCTGTTTTACCAGGTGCTGACCGGGCATGGCATTAACGCTCTGATCTTCTGGATCATTTTCTTTGAAATAGCGGTGCTGTATTTCGCCTCGTCCACACTGCTGCGTACGCGGCTGGCGGCGCCAAGATGGGCATGGCTCGGGTTTGTCCTGATGGTTGTCGGTGCGGTGATGAACAACGTGGCCGTATTCCAGGGTAATTCAAGCGTTATGATGACCTCGTATGCGCCGATGCAGGCAGAGCCCCATTTCTACCTGGG
>CAZRKQ010000196.1:0-11296 GCA_964600755.1 uncultured Thiotrichaceae bacterium | reverse complement strand
GCGCTAAAACATTTATTTTTATTTTGTTCGCGTTCGTTACTCCGCGCAGTCCTGCGCTTCGCCCTGCGGGCCGCACTGGCGTGCGTTCAAAATGTTCCCTACATTTTAGTGCGTTTTTCGCAATCCATTATTCTTTTTGCGGTTTATCAAAGACACTGTTACCCCTGCGTTTGCAGGAGTAACAGCATAAAAACATCTGTGTTTATCTGCGTTTATCTGTGGACTCATCTTAATGTCTACAGAGTTTAAATCAGACACACTGTAAGATCAGGTCACGCCCTGCAGCTGGTCGTGGTGAGCGAATCAGAGCGAGTTTTCTTCCAGCTCGTGTAGACGGTCCATGCCTTTCTGGCGCTGCACTGAAATGATCTTAAGTTTCAGCTTTAGATCCTTGCGTTTGCTGGAATCTTTCTCTTCCGACAGTTTACGATTCAGCTTTTTCTCTTTTTTTTCAAATTCGCCGAGCAGTTCCTCGATACGCTCGCGGGACGTGAGTTCACCGTTGGATTCACCGGAGAGGCTATTTTGCAAGCTCTTGACTAACTTTTTAAGACCCATGGTTTTGCTTCCATTAATTAACTCGGACATCTTGCTGAGCGGACGTAGTGCGATGACTGTGACCGCGATACACTGCCGCTGCGCGCTTCGTGCGCAACTGCCGGTTATTTATACGCCGACTTGAACCGCACTGTCCAGCTCTATCTGCTCATCGACTGGCATCACGGTTTTGGCCATGCGCTTGGCAAAATAGTAGATTCGCTTCTGTTTTTCGATGATATCGATCTCAATAGTATAGGCAGGAATCCGGTTGGGTTCTTCGGCAACCAGGCGCGCGGCCTGATGAGCGGCGGCCGAATCGGCCATGGCGGTAATCTCATCTTTCATGTCGATCACGACTTTGGCAACCTCCTTGTTATTTTGCGAGACCGCCTGTATCGCCCCACTCAAGGCCCTTTTCAGCAGTTCATGAAAGCCGGTCAACACCTTTTGAGTCGGTGCACTGATCGAGACGCTGTGATCAATGCGACTGCGTCCCAGTTCCACCAGGTTCGTTTCAATAATGTCACCGATATTTTCGAGATCGGTCAGCGCTTCCATCAGATTTAGAAATTCATGTGTCTGTTCTTCCGTCAGTGAACCCTTGCTGATCTGTCCCATGTACTCCAGTATCTGGGCGTACAGTATGTCTACCTCGTCGTCCATGCGCTGGACTGACGCCAGGGTTTCCTTGTTGCCGCTCAGGATCGCCGGCATGATTTCATCGAGCATGACCTTTACAACATCACCCATGTGCAGCACTTCCATGCGTACACGGTCCAGCGCGAGTGCCGGTGTGCTGAGTAGTTCCGGTTCAAGATATTTGGCTGAGACCATGAGCCCCTCTTCCTCGATTGGCCGGTCCGGTATCAGCCATTCCACCAATCGTGCAAATTGTGTTGAGAAGCCAATAAAGATAAGTGTATTCGCGACATTGAAGATGGTATGGGCGTTGGCTATTTGTCGCGGCGTCTCCGCACCGAGACGATCCACGCCGGACAGTTCGGGGTGCGTCGGGGATATCATGGTCACCAGGTGGGCAAGTTGCGGGATAAACATGAACCATACAACCACACCCGCGACATTGAACAACACATGGACAGCGGCCGCGCGTACCGCTTCCCTCGGTTTCCCGATCGAGGCCAGCATTGCGGTGACACAGGTGCCGATGTTCGCGCCGAAAGCCAGCGCGATACCCGCCGGCAGTGTGATAAAGCCCTGGCTGGCCATCACGATCACGATACCGGTTGTCGCCGAGGACGACTGGATCAGCCCGGTGAAGGTGGCTGCGATGAGGATACCGATCAGCGGGTTTTCCATCTGGATCATCAGATCGAGAAAAGGCTGGTAGGTACGCAAGGGCTTCATGGCGTCACTCATGACGCTCATGCCGAAAAATACCAGGCCCAGACCCATCAGCATGGCGCCATAGTGTCTGGTACGTTCGGATTTCGAGGTGAACAGCATCGAGAAGCCCACGCCGATCATCAGCAGCGCCGCCTTGGTCACCTTGAAGGCGACAATCTGCGCTGTAATGGTCGTACCGATATTGGCGCCCATAATGACACCAACCGACTGGGCCATAGACATCAGGCCCGCGGTAATAAAGCCCACCACCAGCACCGTGGTTACCGAGGATGACTGAATCACCGCGGTAACGAAGGCACCGGTTATCGCCCCCATGAAGCGGTTGCTGGTCAACTTGGCCAGAATCGTCTTCATGCGGTTGCCGGCGACCGCCTTCAGGGCGTCTGCCATCTGCTCCATGCCGAACAGGAACAACGCCAGGCCGCCAAACAGCTGCATACCCATCACACCCCAGTTGATGGTCTGCTCCGATTCGACGGCTGCGAATACCGGCAAGGCCGCCAATGTTATAAAAACGCCTGCCAGCAGGATGAAAACAAGTCTTGCTCTTGAATCAAATGTAAACTTGAAATGATTTTCCAGCATATTCATCCCCAGGTGGTTGGTGGCCGAGTGCGCTTATTCCGAGAACGCTTTGAAACAAAACAGGCGCCGGCACGAAAAACAGCTTATATGTCACTGCAACGGTGACTTATTGTTATACCACGTTGTAATAATTTATTAAAAACTTTGAAATATTTTAACTTGATTTTTCGATGCTTGAATAGTGAGAACAACTGGTTCAATGAAACGTATCAAGAAATCGGCGACAGATCTCAGTTTACTCTGCTGACAGAGTCAATTTAAATTTAACCAATCAACACCACTGTCTGGCATGATGAAGGTATCTTCTGAAGATTTATTGCATACGTGTTCAACTCATGTTGATTCTGTTATAACAGAACGACAACCATCAACTCATGAACCAAATGAAACCGGTTTTACCCAGTCTACTTGCAACACTGCTGTTATTCGGCAGTTTCACAACAGCGCTGTCAGCCACTGAACAGCAGCGCCGATTTTCAATGGCGATCAGCGGTGGCGCCAGCAAGGGCGCCTACGAGGCCGGACTCAACTGGGGCCTGCTCAAGATATTGCAGGATATCGATAAAGTTGGGGATTCGCTGATCGGCAAGTCCCACGACCTTGCAGCCGCCAGTTTTAGCGGTGCTTCCGCCGGCGGTATCAACACGCTGTTGTCCGGTCTGGTCTGGTGCAGCCTGCCGGAAGCGCAGGGCGGGCTGGTAAACACGATCGAGTCGAATATATTCCGCGACGTCTGGCTGATCCCGGATGTCAACAGCCTGCTGCCGCCGACGGCCGATTCCGAGTATTACAGCCCCGGCGATGCCCTGCTTTCACGCCATGACCTGTTGCAGGCCGCAGGTACCTTGCGCAAGCGCTGGAACAAACCCGGATTTCGTGCCGGTTGCAACATTCCGCTCGGTGTCACCGTCACCCGCGTGATACCCGAGGAGCTCAAGGTCGGCAACATCGAAGTAAACAGCCAGCGTCTGTTCATCCCGTTCGTGATCCGGACCCGGCCTGATGGCACGCTGGGCTTTTATTTTGATCCGGGCGAATATCCGACATTGCTGGATCCATCGATGATACTGATGCCACGTGAAGCTGATGCACCGCCCTTCTCAATTGACGATCAACACATCGAAGATGCTGTCGTCACCAGCGCCGCTTACCCGGGCGGTTTTGGCCGCAAGCGCCTGCAGTACTGCCGGCTGGGCAGTTATGCCGCAGACGCCGATGACACCTCCGATGTGACCGCCAATCCAGATACAGCTGGAACAGGACTCATCTGTCCCGGCGGTTATGAACTGGCCGAAGCAGAATTTGCCGACGGCGGCCTGTTTGATAATCTGCCCCTGGGGCTGGCGCGAAAGCTTGCTGAACGGCGCGCTCAGGCGGATGAAAATGTTCTTCCGGTTACCTACGTCTACCTCGATCCCAATCGTCAGCGCTACGAGGCTCCGCCGGCCGAAGATAAAAGGGCCTGTGCAAGCGATAATCCGCCCGAGGCGTGCAGGATCATGGAATTCAGCTTCTTTACCGAGCACAAGTTATTACTCGGTGCGCTGGGCACAGCGCGCAAGTACGAGCTCTATCGCGAGCTGACCAGCGAATACTGGTCGTTGAACCTGTCACAACTGGCCCAGGAACTGGCGGACACCCTGGATGCCGTTGACAGCCGGACAGACTGCTCCAGGAACATGCCTTTTTTCAGCACCCGGCTGAGCTGCGCCGACGCCCTGCGCCGCGCCGGCGCATTGCTGGAACTCACATACAGCCGGGCCTCACTGACCATTAACGCGCCCTTCTCGACCGAAAAACTGGTACAGGGGGGTATCGCCCATGACTGCCGGTATTCTGAAAGCAAAACCACCGCAGGCAGTGAAGCCATATGCAAAATCGACGTGGTCCGTTATCGAAAACGCCTCGCAGAAATACTGTTCAATATAGCCGAAAAGGATAAACAGGTTACAGAGGAATTCAGGCAACGGGTTCAGAAAGCCAAACTGTCGATGCACAACGACAGACTTCTTCGCGTCACCGACCGCGGCGCACCGATCACCGGCACCCTGTTAAGCGACTTCGGTGCTTTCCTGGACTTCAAGTTTCGCGAATTTGATTACTATGTCGGTGTCTACGATGCCGTCAATGCCGCCACACAGACATTGTGCGGTCTGAAATTCTTCGAAGCGCAGCAGCGAGAGTTAATGCAATGCCGGGATGCATTTGCTGAAAAGATGTATAAAGTGATCGGAGTCGAAGACGATCCTCGCGGGCGCTATGTGTTCGCAAGGCTGGCCCAGTGGGAATTCGGCCAACACGATACGATGCGTTTCGCGTATGCAACCACGCCGGAGGAAGACCGCGATATGCGCATCATTTTTGACGGCCTGATCAAGATCCTGGAGGCAGGCGAGCGCAGCGAAGCCGCCGATCAGAAACTGTTCTTTACCGAAAACTCGTTTTTCCTTCATTTGAACAACGAAGGTTTCGAACCAACGCCGACGGCGGACGGTTCAACACCGTTACTGGCGCTAATCATCGCCGATCCGACCAACTGGGCATCCGAGCTGACACGACGTGCGACCACCCGTTTCGTTTACCTGGAGCGGCAGGCAAAGGATATCTATGCCGCGCGCGAACCCGATCCGGCACTGCGAGAAAGCAGTTACACCACGGTAATGGGTGCGACTGCGTTTTCACTGCAGAGCGCCACATATAACTATCCTGATTTTGCCTTTGCGCCATCCACTGCGCCTGAGAACTGGGTATGGCGCAACATCATCCCTTATGAAATCGCCATCGATCTCAATGACAGCGATCTGATCTTTACCTGGCAGCCGACCTGGTCGCTGTCACGGTACGATCTATTGAGTGTGCGAGCCAGTCTGGGCCTGGCCAGTGGCGTGGTAGAGACAGATACCGGCATATTGACGCGAGAAGATTATGGCGCACTGGGCCTGAGCTATACGCGCCGCACGAAATCCGCCGCCATATCGAGCTGGGGACTGACGCCGACCTGGTATCATCGCTGGGACGATCCGGTGATCGGTGATCAGGACACGGCGGGAGGCCACGTCCATGTCAGTTTCTTCAAGGACAGGCTGCGACTGGGCCTGGGCGTGCGGGATGTCAATGAAACTTCCGAAACCTGGTTCTTTACCATTGGCCTTACCGATTTACCTGGATTGACCTACTGGCTGACGCGTTGAGATAACGAAATCAGAATTACAACGCAAAGGCGCGGAGGCGCAAAGGCCGCAGAGTAAACACACACTGTTTGAATTAACACGTAGGGTGGGCTTCGCCCACCAATTAAATCTCAGCCGCAAATAACGCAAAGCACACAAAGCACACAAATGTTTTTTTCAATATATTAAAAGCCCTTTTGCGTACTTTGCGTTATTTGCGGCAAAAATTACTGTTCCCGGCTCTGTAATATGATCATGGTGGGCGAAGCCCACCCTACGTCAGGAAACCTGGATGAAGCACAGCGTACTAAATTCGATTGGATCGAATTTGAACAGCCGAAGGCTGACCCGAAGGGCAGAATCCATGGACGGATCCTGTAATCCGGAAGATTTTACAACCATGTTCATTTTACTGGATTTCACTAAATGACAACAAACCAGCATCAAACCATTGAACAACGAACCGAGTTCGGCAAGTCACTGCGCCAGCAGACGCCACACTCCAGCCACGGTGAATGGTCGCCTGCGCCTGAGCGACCTGACCCCGTCAGCCTGATCGAACAACAGAACAACGGACGGCTTGAATGGCTCATCCCGGTGCGACGCTGGCGCATGAGTGCCTCGCCCTTCACCTTCTTTCGCGGCAGTGCCCGCATCATGGCCGCGGATCTTGCCAGCACACCGGTCAGCGGACTGAAAGCGCAAATCTGCGGCGATGCGCACGTGGCGAACTTCGGCCTTTTTGCCTCACCTGAACGCCAGCTGGTATTCGACATCAATGATTTCGATGAAACACTGGCGGGCCCATGGGAGTGGGACATCAAACGCCTCGCTGCCAGCTTCACCATTGCCGCTCGCCACAACGGCCTCAAGAAAAAGGAATGTCACAAGTCTGCCAAGCGCGTGGTGAAAAATTACCGCAAGGCAATGGCTGACTTTGCCGATATGCGCACCACGGACATCTGGTATGCCATGCTTGGTGAAGATGAGTTCCACGAAACCGCTGATCAGGAAGGCAGGGAGGATGAGGCAAAAGAGATCACTAAAGAAGCGCAGACCAAGGACAGCCACCACGCACTGGATAAACTGGCCGAAGAAATTGATGGCCGTTATTGCATCAGGCTCGAACCGCCCGGCCTGGTGCCATTGCGCGAATTGAGTGATGATCTCAGCAGTAGCGAGCTGCGGGCGCTGGTCGAGATCGAATTCGATAACTATCGAAAGAGTGTTGCGAATGAACGCAAGCGCCTGCTTGATAATTTCCGTGCGGTTGATATTGCAATGAAAGTTGTTGGCGTCGGCAGTGTTGGCACCCGCTGCCTGGTCCTGTTACTGGAAGGCCGTAACCACAACGACCCCCTGTTTCTGCAGATCAAGCAGGCCAACCATTCGGTGCTGGAGGAATACCTCAAGCCCGGCCCTTATAAAAACCAGGGCCAACGCGTGGTCGAGGGGCAGCGCCTGATGCAGGCTGTTAGCGACATTTTTCTCGGCTGGAATGACAGCTCAATAACGGATAATGATTTCTACTGGCGTCAGCTACGTGACTGGAAAGGATCGGTCGATGTCGAAGACGTAAACGCTGATGACCTGGCCTACCTGGCCCGGCTGTGCGGCTGGACACTGGCCAGGGCGCATGCGCGTTCCGGCGATCCGGTAGCCATCGCCGGCTATCTAGGCTCGAGTGACAGTTTCGATGAAGCCATGGTTGAGTTTGCTGACAGTTACGCCGATCAGAATGAAAAGGACTACGAGGCTTTCATGCAGCAGATACGCAGCGGCAAGCTCGCCGCAATTGAAGGTTAAGATCTATTTCAACGCAGAGGCGCGAAGGCGCAAAGACCGCAGAGTAAACACACACTGTTTGAATTAACACGTAGGGTGGGCTTCGCCCACCAATTAAATCTCAGCCGCAAAAAACGCAAAGCACGCAAATGTTTTTTTCAATATATTAAAAGCCCTTTTGCGTTCCTTGCGTTATTTGCGGCAATAATTCCTGCACCCTGGTTCACTGGTAGCCTGGATGAAACAAGGTGGAGTCCAGGAACAACCGGCAATGCTTGCCCCGGATTACGCATCGCTTCATCCAGGCTACGATAACTTGCTAGAAGATAAAGTGCATGCCGATGAAGCCACCATTATAGCCATAGGCAATCTCTTTCTTTTCAACTGCATCCTCGATCTCAACATCGGCATCGAAATAAGCCAGACCGAACAACAGCCCGACGTGGTCGGTAAACCGGTAGAGCGCATTAATCGATGTCTGCAGCACGCTGGCACTGACGTCTTCATAGGAACCCACAACAAATACCACTTTTGTATTAAGACTCCACTCCGGTATGAAGCTGTACCAGAAATCAAGCCCGATCAGGGGCAAGGGTGCGAATACATTGGCTTCTTCTTTAATCGTACCGGAAGTTGTCATACCATCTTGAGTTATCTGACCCTGCGCCTCGAACGCATACTTGAGATCAAGACCGTAAATACCCGCCGCCAAATTGATTTTGCTGCGCTCATCGTTAAACAGGGCATAGCCATAGTTGACACGATAAAAGTTGGTATTATCGGAAATTTTTGCATTGCCGACGACCCTTATGTCCTCAAAGGTTTCATCGATATTCAGCAGGCTGGATTCGCGGTCTACACTGAAATATGAGGCGCTGATACTGTGCCTGGGATTAATGCTCCAGGCGGCATAAAAAGTCGTTATCGACGATGTTTCCGGCAAACCAAGCGTTCCTTCCGGGTCGATAAAAATGCTGTCAAAATTCGTCCTGGTCTTATCGGTAAACTTTAACTTCGTATCGAATCTGACGATGGCAGCACCGATGCCCAGTGCAAACCTGTCACCTTCATACAAATTCTTATCAGCTTCGATATCGGCATAAGCAGTTGGCATGGCAATCATCAACAGCATAATGATAGAGAATAAAGAGCAATGATTGTTCATTATTATTTTAGTTTCCTCGCTCAACTGACTCGCCTGCAACGTTCCTTATGCAGGCCTACGATATACAACTCTTATTTATTTGCCCTGATAATGCTTGATGCAGGCTGAAATAAGGCTTTGCCGTTCCCGACATCGATCATACCCGTTCATCCTGAGCTCGTCGAAGGACGCGCCTTATGCTGGCCTACGACAAGCAATGCTGTCATCTCGACCAACGGGAGAGATCTCCCGACGCACTCGCAGTGTTCATGAGATTTATTACGGGCATCCCGCCCTCCACCCTTCGGACCAGCCTGAGGCTGTTCAAATCGCTCCATGCGATTTAGTCTCACATTTGCCCGAGATGCCAATTGTGTTTTCGAGATGACAAAAGTGATTATCTGTTCTGGTATCGATTGAAATCATAAATGCCCGACAACTTCGGTTTTTCCCTGGCATACTGCTGGTTAAACCAGTCGGCATGATCCCAGAAATCTTCACTTGTTCTACGCAAACCATAACGAGCAATAAAGGCTTCATACTCCTGGCGATCGCTGAGCGCATTGTATTCTTCAATGAAGCTTTCTACATCTTCCAGCTCTACCACGTAGAAGAAATTCGGGTAGGCGCCTTCCAGCCACCTGACCACGGTCTGGGTATCTTCTTCATAGTCACGTGAGTTTAAAGCACTCTCATCGGCGAACATGGAGGTCACGTTTTTATAGGCCTTGTTGCTGATCATGGTATAGGCAAGATCATCTTCCGGCTTGCCGCCCATCCTTACGCGTACAAAGGCAATGTCCGGCAATATCTGCACGATCAATCCATCCATTTTTGCAGCGCTTTGCATGGCTTGATCAACACGCAGCATATTCCCGCTTACATTTGGTTTGCATTTATCCGTTGTACAGCGGTTGATGTAATCGCCATCACCCGCTAATGGCCCAAGATAATTTTCAAGCTTTTGATACAGCTCCAGCTGAGGGTTGTCGGTTTGATAACCGGTAACAAATTCCTTGTTTAACCACCTGGCCTGGGCCTCATCATCCTTGTTGCTTCTGCGAATGCCCTGATACCAGGCATCACGAATCGCCTTGCGCTTTGCTACAGGCAGGAACGCCAGGAAGTAGTCCTCCCCTTCCGTGCGCAGAAAATCCATGTACAAGCGGGTATTCAACTGATGACCAAGATTACCGTAGACATCAAAGCCTGCAACCAGCAGGTAGTGGATCCGCTCGAGCACCGAGTAGTCGATAATCCATGCAGTCTCGGGGTAATCGCCGATAAAACCATAGTTTACCGAAGCACTGTCCATGTGCCTGAATATGGTTAGCGCAGCATTGGGATTGTTACCATCACCTTTCCAGATGAAGCGCATTGCATCTTTAAGATTCAGCGGATCGAAATCTTCTGTTCTTGATTCTCTCATGTGTATATATTTCTGGAACAGTTTCCTGTAATGCTTCTGGCTGCTTAATAACTTGAAGTTATCTTCCAGCTCGGAGGGCGATGCCAGGTAGTCAGAAACTTGATTCAAAAACTCGTCATCAAGAGACATGATATCGGCATCCGGATCAAAGAACACAACCCAGAACTGGTCTTCGATGACATTCAACGCAATCTGGCCGCGGCAAACAGGCCCCTTGATAAAGCCCTCGATAAAGAATTTGGCATCATCGAGCAGGAACTTGTAACGCATCTTGACCGGTATTGCCGCAAAGGTTTTGATCGGATTGGATGCGACCTCTGGCTCATAGGATGGCAGACTCGTCACTTCATATTCCGGCTCGATGAACAGTTGCCTGTAGCGTTGTAAACGCTTGTCCGACAGTTCATACACCAGGTGTGTCTTGGCAACAATACTGCCTTGATGACGCACGATGCGGTAATAAACTGAGCCGGCCGGATCATTATATGGACGTCGTGTTGGTATTACCTCGACCGCCTTGCCCGGTGGAGTGACAGAACGCACCAGGCGATAAAACTCGCGCTCATCCGTGCCATCAAAATGCAAATGCGCCTGGAACAGGTGCTCGTATAAATAACGGCCAACCAGTCTTTCCTTGTTGCTGTTGCCATTGAGAAACTTTTCCCATTGCTTGATTTGCTCTGCCGCCGCTGCTGATGGCGCCTTGTCTTCCGGCATGGCTGCACCCTGCGCCAGCCATTGCACCAGTGTGGTGTATTCACCCCTGTCCAGGTTAGGCATGGCATAAGGCATACCTCCCTTGGGGTGCTTTGCTGCATAATCGTCAAATTCTTCCAGTGTCGGGCATGTCTGCTCACGGCCCAGGCTGACGTCAAAATCATCACTGAGCATGCCGGTGCGCGCCTGCGGGTACAGCTGCTTCTGCCGCAGCATGCGGTACATGACCGAGTCTTCCAGGTTTGCCAGCGGATTGGCATCGCCCTCATTCAGCACCGGATTAAATTCTTTCTGTCGCCACTCTTCGGTTGTCATTGCATCGATAAACAAACGTGTGGGATCGTCTGCAGTGATACGCGCGCCGTTGTAGACCGTCTTTTTGTTACTACCGCGGTGGATGCCTTCCTGCGAAGACAGCTTTAACTGGCAGGGCGCATCGTAACAGCCGTGACAAACCACACAGCGGTTTTCAAGTATTGGGCGTACTTCTTCATCATAAGAAATACTTTCTTCGGGTAATGTGTATAGCAAATTATATTCAACGACTGCCTGGTCTGCGGT
>CAZRKQ010000195.1:0-11174 GCA_964600755.1 uncultured Thiotrichaceae bacterium | reverse complement strand
TTTGACCGATGCGGTGTTGAATGAACTTGATATCGCGCTGGATCACCATGAATTGGTCAAAATAAAACTGTCTGTGGATGACCGGGATGCAAGAAAACAACTGGCTGAAGAAATTTGCCAGCGATGTCAGGCAGAGGTAGTACAATCAATAGGCAAAACTGTATCGATCTATCGACCCAATAAAGATAAGCTGGTCATTCAACTGCCAAAATAAACAACAGTCCACAGATGAACGCAGATAAACACAGATGTTTTTATGCTGTCACTCCTGCGGACATATTATCTGGAACAATTTTGCGCAATATAAGGTTGGCCCGAAAGGTGAAGTCAAGATGATTGAAAGAGCACGAGGGCCAGTGTCTCTGATAAAGCACAAAAAATAATGGTCCGCGAAAAAGCAAAGAATGCAAAGCGCGCTAAACACTTTAATTATGTTTTTGCGTTGTTTGCGTTTTTCGCGGACCAATAACATGTTTAATATCTGTGTTTATCTGCGTTCATCTGTGGACTAATAATATTTAGCATCATGGCGAGATCCAAAAGCAGTAAACGCTGGCTGAATGAGCATTTCGATGATGAGTACGTACGCCGTGCTCAGAAGGAAGGCTACCGTTCGCGCGCTATCTACAAGCTGATCGAAATTCAGCAGAAGGATCATATCCTCAAGCCCGGCATGACCGTGATCGATCTGGGTGCAGCACCGGGTGGCTGGTCTGAATATGCCGTTAAAAAGCTTGGCAGCAAGGGCAGAATGATTGCGCTGGATATCCTGCCAATGGAGCCGATTGCCGGCGTGGAGATCATCCAGGGTGATTTCAGGGAGGATGCGGTGCTGCAGCAGCTACTGGTCATTATTGGCGGTGCCAGTGCAGACCTTGTAATTTCCGATATGGCCCCCAATATCAGTGGTATGGAAGTGGTTGATATCCCGCGTGCCTATTATCTGGCCGAGCTGGCGCTGGACCTGGCGCGACAGGTACTGAAACCAGGTGGTGGTTTACTGGTTAAACTGTTTCAAGGCGAGGGTTTTGACGATTACCAGAAAGATCTCAAGCAGAGTTTCAGGCGTGTTGTAATGCGCAAACCAAAAGCATCCAGGGCGCGTAGCCGTGAGGTCTATGCAGTCGCCACTGGATATAATCCCTAGAGATAACAAGGCTTAATGTTAATCGAAGTGGCAACAGTTATTGAACTATAGTATTGTTTATGCAGTCTCTATTAAATATGTCAACGTATTGGCAGCCGGAGTGTTAACTTGAACGACGTCGCAAAAAATATTCTTCTGTGGGCAGTGATTGCAGTTATCCTGCTGTCAGTATTCAGTAATTTCAGCAAGCAAAGCACTTCACAGGCGCCGTTGTCGTATTCTACATTTATACAGATGGTGAATTCGGGTGAAGTGGCCCAGGTTACTATCGATGGCCGTGATATCAAGGGCAAGCTTGGTAGCGGCAATGTATTTACCACCTACAGTCCGGAAACCGATAACCGTGCACTGGTAGGGGATTTACTAGAGCATGGCGTAGAGATCAAGGGCGTTCCACCGGAAGGCCAGTCTGTGCTGATGCAGATTTTCATTTCATGGTTCCCGTTCCTGCTGTTGATTGGTATCTGGGTATTCTTCATGCGCCAGATGCAGGGTGGTGCAGGTGGTCGTGGTGCGATGTCATTTGGCAAGAGCAAGGCACGCATGCTGGGTGAAGACCAGGTTAATGTTACTTTTGAAGATGTTGCAGGCGCTGAAGAAGCCAAGGCCGAAGTGGCCGAGCTGGTCGATTTTCTGCGCGATCCCGGCAAGTTCCAGAAACTGGGCGGCCGTATTCCCAGCGGTATTCTGATGGTGGGTGCGCCGGGTACCGGTAAAACCCTGCTGGCAAAAGCCATTGCCGGCGAAGCCAAGGTGCCGTTCTTCACCATATCGGGATCTGATTTCGTGGAAATGTTCGTCGGTGTTGGCGCCTCGCGCGTGCGCGACATGTTCGAAACCGCGAAAAAACATGCGCCCTGCATTATTTTCATCGATGAAATTGACGCTGTGGGCCGCCATCGTGGTGCTGGCCTTGGTGGCGGGCACGATGAGCGTGAGCAGACACTGAACCAGTTGCTGGTTGAAATGGACGGCTTCGAGGGCAATGAGGGTGTTATTGTCATGGCTGCAACCAACCGCCCTGATGTGCTTGACCCTGCATTGCTTCGCCCGGGTCGTTTTGACCGCCAGGTTGTAGTGCCGCTGCCGGATATACGTGGCCGTGAACAAATTCTTAAAGTACACATGCGTAAAGTGCCTAAAGATGACGATGTCGATGCATCGATTATTGCGCGCGGCACGCCCGGATTTTCCGGTGCTGATCTTGCCAACCTGGTGAACGAGGCTGCGCTGTTCGCTGCCCGTGAGAGCTGCAAGGTCGTGAACATGTCACATTTCGAACGCGCCAAGGACAAGATCATGATGGGTGCCGAGCGCCGTTCCATGGTGATGTCTGAAGAAGACAAGAAACTGACGGCCTATCATGAAGCTGGCCATGCGATTGTCGGCCGTCTTGTGCCGGAACACGATCCTGTCTACAAGGTCAGCATCATCCCGCGTGGCAGAGCGCTGGGTGTAACCATGTTCCTGCCGGAAGATGATCGCTACAGCTTCACCAAGAAACGGCTGGAAAGCCAGATCTCCAGCCTTTTCGGCGGCCGTATTGCAGAGCAGCTGGTTTTTGGTGAAGACAGTGTCACCACCGGTGCCTCCAACGACATCGAGCGTGCCACCGAGATTGCCCGCAACATGGTGACAAAATGGGGCCTCTCGGATCGACTGGGTCCGCTGTCTTACTCGGAAGATGAAGGCGAGATTTTCCTGGGCCGCTCAGTAACCCAGCACAAGAACGTCGGTGATGATACAGCCCGTATCATCGATGAAGAGTTGCGTAACTTTATCGATCGCAATTACGAGCGTGCTGAAACCATCCTCAAGGAAAATATCAATATCCTGCATATGATGGCGGATGCCTTGATGAAGTACGAAACCATCGATGCTGCACAGATCGATGCCTTGATGGAAGGAAAAGAACCGCCGCCACCCGAAGACTGGACGGACACCGGGCCTACACCCAAGGGTTCAGGCGGTGGTAGCAGCGCCAGGGAATCCAAGAGTGATGGTCCCATCGGCGGGCCAGCAAGCGAGCATTAGTCCCCAAAGCCGCGCACCGCGCGGCTTTTTTTCACCTGACTGATTCAACGCAAAGACGCAAAGGCGCTAAGTACGCAAAGATTTTATTAATGTGTGTGCATGTTTGATGACTATCCCAATAATTAACTATCAGCATCTTTGCGCTCTCTGCGCCTTTGCGTCTTTGCGTTTAGATTCTTTTTCATGACCAGGCATCTCTCTATTGGCAATAAGCAGTTCGATCTGTCACGGGCGATTGTGATGGGGATTCTCAATGTCACCCCCGATTCATTTTCCGATGGTGGCAGATTTGATCGTATCGAACTGGCGCTTGAGCATACTATACGTATGCAGCAAGAAGGAGCGGATGTCATTGATATAGGGGGTGAATCGACACGCCCAGGTGCGAGTTCTGTGACTGTTGACGAGGAACTTGAGCGGGTCATTCCGGTCATTCGTGCAATCAGGAAACAAAGCAGCATCCCGATTTCCATAGATACCAGTAAGCCTGAAGTCATGCGTGCAGCTGTTGCTGAAGGCGCAGATATGATCAACGACGTCAATGCCTTACAGGCGAAAGCTGCGATAGAAACCTGTGCTGAGCTGGATATACCGGTTTGCCTGATGCATATGCAGGGCAAACCAAGAACCATGCAGCAGGATCCGCAATATGATGATGTGGTGAATGATGTTGCAGATTTTCTGCTGCAGCGCAGCCGTGCATGTATGAATGCCGGTGTTGATCGAAGTAACATCGTAATCGACCCGGGTTTTGGTTTTGGCAAAAGCCTGCGGCATAATCTGAGTCTGCTCAACCGGCTTGAGTCGATTTGTGCGCTAGAATTACCGGTACTGGTCGGTATTTCACGCAAGAGTATGCTGGGTGCAATACTCGACAAGCCGGTCACGGAAAGGCTGTATGCCGGTATTGCTGCTGCAGTCATTGCCTACAATAAGGGCGCACGTTTGTTCAGGGTGCACGATGTGGCGCCGACCAGGGATGCACTGGCGGTATGTGATGCGCTCCAACACAGTTAACAGGTAGTCAGATGGCTAGAAAATATTTTGGTACGGATGGTATTCGCGGCAAGGTCGGCGAAGGCATGATGACTGCCGACCAGGTGCTCAAGCTGGGCTGGGCAGCGGGTCGTGTATTTGCCAGCCAGGGCCAGAAGCTGGTTGTGATAGGCAAAGATACCCGTATTTCAGGCTACATGCTCGAGTCTGCGCTGGAAGCCGGTTTGTCCGCAGCCGGCGTTGATGTCCGCCTGTTGGGGCCAATACCGACACCGGGCATTGCATACCTTACGCGTACCCTGCATGCCTCGGCCGGTATCGTAATCAGCGCATCACACAATCCTTTCTATGATAATGGCCTGAAGTTTTTCTCGGCTGAAGGCACCAAGTTGCCGGACGAAACCGAAGAGGCCATTGAAGCCATGTTTGAGAAGTCCATGGAAACGGTTGATTCGGCAGAGCTGGGCAAGGCCATGCGGGTGCATGATGCGCAAGGGCGATATGTTGAGGCGTGCAAGGCCACTATACCGATCACCACTCATTTTGAAGGGCTCAAGATCGTGCTCGATTGCGCTAACGGCGCTACCTATCATATTGCACCCTACGTATTTACCGAACTCGGTGCAAAAGTCATCACCACGGGCGCAGAGCCGGATGGCTTGAATATCAATGCCAACAGTGGTTCGACCAGTCCTGAAATACTGAGCAAACGCGTTGCTGTGGAGGAGGCTGATCTGGGCATCGCTTTTGACGGAGATGGTGACCGCGTGATTATGGTCGACAACAAGGGTGAGGTTGTCGATGGGGATGAGCTTCTGTATATCATCGCACGCTCGCGGAAGCAGTCTGGTGTGCCCATTGATGGTGTTGTGGGCACGCAAATGAGTAATATGGGGCTCGAGCTGGCGATCAGGGAACTTGGGCTTGAGTTTGAGCGCGCTGCAGTAGGTGATCGCTATGTACTTGAATTAATGAAACAAAAGGGCTGGAATCTTGGTGGCGAATCATCAGGACACATCATCTGCCTGGACCGCACCACCACCGGTGATGGTATTGTGTCTGCGCTGCAGGTACTGGCTTCTCTGGTTCAATCCGGGCAAACACTGCATCAGGCCAAGTCAGGAATGAGCAAGATGCCGATGCAGATGATCAACGTGCCACTGCAGTCAGATGCGGATCCGATGTCGTCACAACAGGTCGCCAATGCGGTAATGAAGGCCGAACAAGAGTTGAATGGCCAGGGCCGTGTACTGCTAAGACCTTCAGGTACAGAACCACTGATCCGCGTCATGGTTGAAGGCAGTAATGCAGCCCTGGTACAAAAGCTCACCAAAAATATCGCCGATACCGTGGCTGCGGCGACCTAGTGCGACTTGACGCGTAGTCCTGGAAATTTTGAAAGAAACGCAGAGGTCGCTAAGACGCAAAGGGCGCAAAGCAACTATGTGTTTGTGCTGAAGACAGGGTGCATCGAGCACTTCTACTCTCAGGCCTGGGTTGATTAATGCGGATTCGGTGCGCATAGCGCACCCTACAGTATTTCCTTCGTGTCCTCTGCGCCTTGGTGGTCTCTGTGTTTATCAAGGTCTCAACAATTGCACCCCTAATCATGCGGACCGTTTATCCCGTATTATTCTAAATCCAGGTTTACTGAAGCGATATACCGGTAAATCCGACATAACTGACTGATTTCATGTGTCTCCTCCTGCCGGCCGGCGGCCGATATAGCCCATTATCGTCATTGATTTATTCAGTGCTGACAGGTATGCTTTGCCCCTTTTGAAAATCGGCGGAGTATGCAATGCGTCAGAAGATGGTAGCGGGCAACTGGAAGATGAATGGCACCACTAACAGTGTTCATGAACTGATCCGTGGTCTCAAAGCAGGTTTCGATGGTTCATCTGCAGAAGTTGTAGTTTGCCCTCCCTTTGTCTACCTGCCGTTTGTCGCTGCTGAAATTGCCGGTTCCGCAATCAAACTGTCCGCCCAGAACATGTGTGACCAGGATGTCGGCGCATTTACCGGTGAGATATCAGGGCCGATGTTGAAAGACATTGGCTGCGAATATGTAATACTTGCCCATTCGGAACGCCGTGCCATGTATGGTGAAACCGATGAAGTTGCTGCCAGTAAGTATGCTGCAGCGCTGAAGAATAATCTCAAGCCGATTTTCTGCATTGGTGAGACCCTGGAAGAGCGCGAGCAGGACGTTACTGAAGATGTAATTGCGCGCCAGATCGATGCCATAATTGATGCCGAAGGTGTGGCCTCACTGGCCAATGCTGTACTGGCGTATGAACCGGTGTGGGCAATAGGCACCGGTAAAACAGCGACACCGGACCAGGCGCAGAGTGTGCATGCTTTTATCCGCAACAAGATTGCTGGCCTTGATGCCGGCATTGCAGAAAGTCTGCGCATTCTCTATGGCGGCAGCATGAATCCAGCTAATGCAGCTGACTTGATTGCTCAGGCGGATATCGATGGTGGCCTTATTGGCGGCGCTTCGCTCAAGGCTGAAGATTTTCTCACCATTGTTAATGCGGCAGGATAACAAACGTGGATATTATTCTTCTTGTAGTACACGTAGTACTGGCACTGGGCATCATTTCACTGGTATTGCTGCAAAAAGGTGCCGGTGCAAATGCTGGAGCGGTTCTCGGCGGCGGTGGCGGCGGCGCCGGCAGCGTGTTTGGCGCCAGTGGCGCATCCAATTTTTTGAGCAAAACCACGGCTATTCTGGCAACGGCATTCTTTATCAATAGCCTGGTGCTTGCCTACATGGCTTCTCACCGTGAAGGTCCTGCTACTGTGATCGATGAAATTGAGCAGGTGCAGCAAGTTGAGTTTACCGCGCCCGAACCGGTAATACAGGAGTTTGATCTGGGAATCGACGAGACAGTACCGTTACCTTTTAACGAACCTGTTGAAAGTGATATGCCATCACCGGTAAACGAAGAAGTATCAGTTGAAAGCGATGTGCCGCCACCGGCGAGCAAAACAGAATAAATCCGAGACGTATAGTCTTGGCCCGGTAAGGACGTACTGAGACAAAAGAAAAATCGGCCGATGTGGTGGAATTGGTAGACACGCTATCTTGAGGGGGTAGTGGCGAAAGCCGTGCCGGTTCGACTCCGGCCATCGGCACCATTCATGGAAGGTTGAACAAATAATTAATAATAACAGTTGCGTCTATTTTGCAATGCAGCTGTGGAGCAAGTAAATGCTGGAAAATTATCTACCGGTATTGATCTTCATCGCAATCGGCCTGCTGGTTGGCGTCGGCGCGATGTTTGTTGGTGGCTTCGTACTGGCGCCTTACCGTCCGGACTCTGCAAAGAATTCTCCTTTCGAATGTGGTTTCGAAGCATTTGAAGATGCGCGCATGAACTTCGATGTGCGCTATTACCTCGTTGCTATCCTTTTTATTATTTTCGATCTTGAAATTGCATTTCTGTTTCCGTGGGCAATCGTGCTTGATGAAATCGGCCTGTTCGGCATTCTCGCCATGGGCATCTTTCTCGGTATTCTTGTCATTGGCTTTATATATGAGTGGAAAAAAGGAGCGTTGGAATGGGAATAGAAGGCAAACTCCAGCAGGGCTTTGTCACCACTTCAGCCGACAAGCTGATTAACTGGGCACGTACCGGTTCGTTGTGGCCAATGACTTTCGGTCTTGCCTGTTGCGCGGTAGAAATGATGCACGCTGCTGCATCACGTTATGATCTCGATCGTTTTGGCGCCGGTGTTTTCCGTGGCAGCCCGCGGCAGTCAGATGTAATGATTGTTGCAGGAACACTGTGTAACAAAATGGCACCGGCCTTGCGTAGGGTGTATGACCAGATGGCGGAACCAAGATGGGTCATATCCATGGGTTCCTGTGCCAATGGCGGTGGTTACTATCATTATTCATACTCGGTGGTACGTGGCTGTGACCGTATTGTTCCTGTTGATATCTATGTGCCCGGTTGCCCTCCAACTGCAGAAGCGCTGGTCTACGGCATCATTCAGCTGCAGAACAAGATTAAACGCACTAATACAATAGCGCGCAGTTAAAGGGTTCGAAATGTCCAGGGTTCAACAACTTTCTGATAATTTGCGGCTGGTGTTTTCAGCAAAGCTGAAATTGAACGTTGTTGCTAAAGGTGAAATAACCATTGAGGTATCATCAGCAGACCTTGTTGAGGTTTGCACACAGCTTCGTGACCAGCAGAAATTCGGTTTTGAGCAGTTAATCGATGTTTGTGGCGTTGATTATTCGGAATACGGCAGCTCCGAATGGGCAACGGATGATTCTTCTTCTACCGGTTTCAGTCGTGGCGTAAAGCCTGGCGTTAATGCGCGTCTGCGCTTTGGTGATGCGCCCGCATACGTGAGTAAAAGAAAACGCTTCGCAGCTGTTTATCACTTGCTGTCAGTAGCTAATAACCAGCGTGTCCGTGTGCGTTGTTATGCCGAGAATGACGAACTACCGATCATTCCATCGGTGATTGGGATATGGAGTTCAGCTGACTGGTACGAACGTGAAGCCTTTGATCTGTACGGTATCATGTTTGAAGGCCATCCCGATTTGCGCCGCATTCTGACAGACTATGGTTTCGTTGGTCATCCGTTCCGCAAGGATTTTCCACTCATCGGTCATGTCGAAATGCGTTACGACCCATTACAGCAACGTGTTGTTTACGAGCCGGTTTCAATTGATCCGCGTGTGCTGGTGCCTCGTGTGATTCGCGGAGATGGCCGCAATGCCGGCGAGCTGGAACAGGCACAGGATTCTGCTGCGGAGGGCAATGATGCCTGAAATTAAAAACTTCACGCTGAACTTTGGCCCTCAGCATCCGGCTGCGCACGGTGTGCTGCGCCTGATTCTGGAAATGGATGGGGAAGTCATCCAGCGAGCAGATCCGCACATTGGTTTGTTGCATCGTGCCACAGAAAAGCTGGCTGAAAGCAAGCCTTATAACCAGAGTATCGGTTACATGGACCGGCTCGATTACGTATCCATGATGTGTAATGAACACGGCTATGTGCTCGCAATTGAAAAACTGCTGGGTGTCGAGATACCTGAACGTGCACAGTATATCCGCGTTATGTTCGATGAGGTCACCCGTATTCTCAATCACCTGTTGTGGATTGGCGCACATGGTCTTGATGTGGGTGCAATGACTATCTTCCTGTATGCATTCCGTGAGCGCGAAGATTTGATGGATTGTTATGAGGCGGTTTCAGGCTCCAGGCTGCACGCGACCTATTACCGTCCAGGCGGCGTTGCGCGTGATCTTCCCGATACCATGCCTAAATATAAGGAATCAAAATGGCATGGCAAAAGAGCGGTCAATCGGATGAATGAAAACCGTGAAGGTTCTTTGCTCGATTTTCTCGAAGATTTTACCGAGCGCTTTCCGGGCCTGGTTGATGAATACGAAACATTGCTGACAGATAACCGTATCTGGAAGCAGCGTACTGTAGATATCGGTATCGTTTCACCCGAACGCGCTTTGCAGCTTGGCTTTACCGGTCCAATGTTGCGCGGATCAGGTATTGAATGGGATTTACGCAAGAAGCAGCCTTACGAAGTTTATGATCGCATGGACTTTGATATCCCAGTTGGTACCAACGGCGACAGCTATGACCGCTACCTGGTGCGTATGGAAGAATTCCGCCAGTCGAACAGGATCATCAAACAATGCATTAACTGGCTGCGTGAAAACCCGGGTCCGGTGATGCTCGAAGACAGCAAGATTACACCGCCTTCGCGTGAAACTATGAAAGCTGATATGGAATCGCTGATCCACCACTTCAAGCTATTCACCGAGGGTTATACCTTACCTGAAGGCGAAGCCTATGCTGCGATCGAACATCCCAAGGGAGAGTTTGGTACATACCTGGTGTCTGATGGTGCCAATAAGCCATATCGTCTGAAGATTCGTGCGCCAGGTTTTGCGCATTTATCAGCATTGGATGAAATGACGCGGGGGCACATGCTATCTGACGTAGTTGCAATTATCGGAACACAGGACATCGTGTTCGGTGAAGTCGATAGATAACCAGGGATAGATAGCCAGCGACAGGTAGCAGGAACAGATAGAAATGATCACCATAACTGAAACAGAAGCAGAAAACATGTTGTCAGCACATGCGCGCGAGGAAATAGATGTCTTGTTGAAGCGTTTCCCGGCTGAGCAGAAGAAATCTGCTTTACTGGGCGCACTGAATATCGCGCAGCATGAAAACAGGGGTTTTCTGACAAAGGAACTGATGCAGGCGGTCGCAGAATATCTGGACCTTGCAGAGATAGAGGTTTACGAGGTCGCCAGCTTCTATTCGATGTATGAACTGAAACCGGTAGCGCGTCACAACGTTGCAGTGTGCACCAATATTTCATGCATGTTGATGGGTTCGCAGAGCATTGTTGCCCATGTAGAAAACAAGCTCGGCATAAAGCTGGGCGAAAGCACCAAAGATGGCCGCATCTATCTGAAACAAGAAGAAGAGTGCCTGGCAGCTTGTGCAGGCGGTCCGATGATGCAGGTCGATCATGTGTATTACGAGAATCTCACAGCCGAGAAGGTCGATGCGATTCTGGACGCGCTCGAGTAGCAAACATTACATATGATGAGTCCGCAAATGAACGCAAATACACGCAAATGTAAAACACATAAGCTTGTTTTTAGTGTGCATTCTGCAGGTACGGAATCTGTACATGGTTATCGCGACATGCGTATTCAAAAAAATATTTGCGTTTATTTGCGTCCATTTGCGGACAAAATAGAGTTGTCTGAAGTGATGAATGAAAAATTTGCAACAATCACGGTCGACGGCCGGGAGCTGAAGGCTGATGGCTAACGAAGTCTGCTTTGCGACACTGCAGTTTGAAGATCAGCCATGGTCTTATGAAAACTACCTGGAAACAGGTGGCTATAAAGCCTGGCGCAAGATACTTAAAGGAAAAGTCACGCCCGAAGAAGTGATTGAAGAATTAAAGGCATCCGGTTTGCGT
>CAZRKQ010000194.1:0-15402 GCA_964600755.1 uncultured Thiotrichaceae bacterium | reverse complement strand
TGCCTTGTTTGCGGCCCTGAAGGCGGATTATCAGAGCAGGAAATTAATGCATTATCCGCTGAGGGATTCTGCAGAATTAAATTTGGACCGCGTGTACTGAGAACAGAGACTGCGGGACCCGCCTTTATCTCGGCATTACAGACACTCTGGGGCGATATGGGCTAGGATCTACTGGTCGCGACTTGATCTGGCAGTAATTATCTGATTCCGACTTATCAATATCACGCCAACTTACCATCAAAATAAGTCCACAGATGAACGCAGATAAACACAGATGTTAAACATGTTTTTTTCGGACCATTAATATTTTTGTGGCTTATCAATGATACTGTACTCCAGTGTTTACAGGAGTAACAGCATAAAAATATCTGTGTTTATCTGCGTTCATCTGTGGACAAAAGTATTTTTACGTGTATTTTCTTTTAATGAATACCTGCGAATGTCCAAACACGGTTTTTCAGTTGAAAATATGACAAGGGCAAATCTGACGCTGTTTGTCAGATCAGATACAGACCACTAAAGCCTGCACAGCCCGGATAACCAACTAGACTGCTGCCTGCTGCAGCATTTCCTCTATTGCGTAAATATCGAGAATCCCTGCGGCAGCACCATTGATCCTGACTTTTTGTGCAACCATTGGATGATCAGCAGGTGCTTCCTCATCAGTCTTAATCTGGTCCCTGGAAAAAGTACTCACATGCGGGACACCATGCATTGCCAGCCCGATATATGGATACCTGTGTTCTGTGTCGTCTTCACTGACCGAATACATCACTGCGACCTGGGTATTGATATTTACTGCCTGCGCATTATCGCCACCTGCAGCCTCGTAGGAAACCACGGGCAATTCAACTCCTCGCCATCTGGCTTTACCTAACAACCATTGCGGTGTGTCTTCAAGCTCACGCACATCCTGTACCGATATGATTTCCGCAACTGCAGCATTGGGCACAACGACCAACTCGTTTTTCAGTGTCAGGATAATACTTTTAATAAACTGGCTGTTCTGTTCCATAATACCTACGCTTCAAGGATTTCATTGATATTTTTGAGTAACTCTTCTTCCATGTAAGGCTTACCAAGATACTGATTGACACCAATCTCCATGGCTTTTTCCTTATGTTTCTCACCAGTACGCGAGGTAATCATAATTATCGGAAGATCTTTAAGTCGATCATCATTCCTGATATAGGTGGCGAGCTCAAAACCATCCATTCTTGGCATCTCGATATCCAGCAACATCAGGTCGGGCTTGGTATCTATAAGTTGATTGGTTGCATCAATACCATCTTTTGCGAGTATCACGTGTATGCCATTACGTTCAAGCATACGTGCGGTGACTTTACGAATAGTAATCGAATCGTCCACAACCATAATCGTTCTTTCTTCTGCTTTTTCTGGTAAGGCTTCTTCTACTTCTTCAACAAATTCCGGTTCCTTGAACAGACTATCGCCAACAACCAGTGCAGACATCTCCAGAATCAGGACAACACGACCGTCAGCAAGAATGGTAGCACCAGCAATACCGCGGACCATACCAATCTGATGACCTACAGGTTTGACTACAATCTCACGACGCCCTACCAGGTCTTCTACATGCAATGCAAAATGGCTATTACCAACCTGGGCAAGCAATACAGGAAACAGACCGTACTGTTCACTATAGTTCGCCTTCTGACCTGTCAGCAATTGACCAAGATGCTTCAATTCATAGTTAACATTATTAAACTCGTACAGCTGTTGATCACTGTCATAGAACCTCTGCAGTTCTGCGCCTGTCACACGAACAACGCCTTCAATACTAGCTAATGGAATTGCATAAACATCCTCACCAGCGTTAACCAGCAAGGCCTGGTTGATTGCCAATGTAAGCGGCAGGCGAATCGTGAATTCAGTTCCCTTGCCCGGGATTGTATCAATTTCCAGCACACCGCCAAGCTGCTTGAGCTCAGCATCAACAACATCCATGCCTACACCGCGGCCGGCAACCTGGGAAACGGATTCAGCGGTACTGAAACCAGACTTGAGAATGAACTGCAGCACATCACGCTCGCTGATCTTGCTATCTGCTTCGAGCAAACCCTGTTTAATAGCTTTCGCTCGAATTGTACTCGCGTTTATACCTGCACCGTCATCTTTGACTCTCAAGATGATTTCGGCACCCTGACGATCAACCATGATGGTGATACGCCCCATTTCCGCTTTACCAGCTGTAATTCGCTTATCCGGTGCCTCTATACCATGTGCCACTGCATTTCGCAGCATATGCTCAAGTGGCGCGATAATACGATCAAGAATGGTACGATCCAGCTCATTGGTATCACCCGCAATTTCGACTTCGACTTCCTTGCCCAGCTCTCTGGAAGTCTGCCTGACAATTCTGCGTAGTCGTGTTGATAGCCCGCCAAAACGAACCATACGGGTACGCATCAGGCCTTCCTGCAACTCTGTGCTTACTCGTGATTCCTGAAGCAATAATGTTTCAGAATCACGCACAATGTCACTAAGAATCTCCTTAATACTCTCTACGTCACTTGCCGTCTCAGTCAAACTGCGTGACAGCTGTTGTATGGTCGAATATTTATCCATTTCCAGTGGATCAAAATTCTCATCATACTGATCAGATTCTTTTTCAAATGATGATCGAATCTGGATTTCGGTCTCGATTTCGAGATTTCGCAGCTGCTGCTTAAGGCGTACAACCGTTGAATCAAGCTCGCTAAGGTTAAAGCCAATATCACTCATCTGCTTACCCATACGAGCATGATGGATATTGACCTCACCAGCTGAGTTCACAAGGTCATTCAGCAAGTCAGCACGGACACGGATTTGCTCCTGTGTATCGCGGACATTGACATCAGTCGCACGCTCACCCCATTGAGGTTTTTCCAGCATGTCGGACGCGCGACGCCCAAGATTTGGGCCTACAGGCTCCGGCTCTCCATGAATTGATTCAGCTGTTTGAGCATCCTCATTCTGCACACCTTCTGCCAGCTTTTCGTGACTGAGATCATCAAGCTCTAAATCATATCTCTCTACTGCGCGCTTCTCATGCACCTCGCCTTTCAGCAATGCTTCGAGTTGTACTATCAGGTCACTGGCAGTATCAATAGGTGCGCGGTCTTTGACATTATTTAGCATAACCGCAAGACGATCTACAGAATCGTTTAATGTATTAAACAGCAATTTGTCAGTATTGATCTGCTTGTCTGATACCTTGATAACAAGCGACTCCAGCAAATGTGTTAAATCACCAACTGGTGTCAGCTCGGCCATACGCGCACCGCCCTTGAGCGTATGCATATAACGCTGCAGCTGATGAATACTGTCTTCATCATTCGGGTTACTTGTTATTTTCTGCAGAATCTCCTCGCAACTTTCGATCAATTCGTCAGCTTCTTCAATAAAGATATCAATCAGGTCACCATCAATCTCACCGTAAGGGATTGCGGCGGTTGCAGGTGCAGACTCCTCTGCAACCAGCACCTCAATTGGCACCTCAAACTGCTCTTCATCAACATCAAGACTGATTTCATCTTCTGCATACTCGTCCACCGCCACTTCAATTTCATCAACTTCAGTATCGGCCTTAGACTGAGCATCTGGCGCGACTTCCGCGTAAGCCGCACCACCTTTCGTTGATATCTGTAATTGTTGCTGCAATTCTTCCTGAACAGCTTTATTGATATTATCCAGCAGCTCTCTATCATGTGCTGGAATAGCGCCAGACCTGATTTCATCGAGCATGGTGTGAACTTTATGTGCTATTTCAGCAATCAATAGCACTACATCATCCTTGATTGTCAGATTATGACTTTCCTGCCTGGTTCTGACGTACTTTTCAGTGGCGCCGCATAACTCGGCAATTTGATCAATCTCAGCTGTGCGCGCACTGCCATAAAGCGTATGGAATGCACGAACCAGGTCTTTATCGGCAGTTAATGGCTGGCTATCACCATTGTGTGCATCGAGTAATTTCTGAACAAGATTGAGATGGCCGATACTTTCATCGAAATAAATCTGAAACAGGACAGGGTCCATTCCTGCAGGCAGATTGTCAATCTGCCCATCTTTTTTATCCTGTTCATCTATCTCAAAAGCAAATTCATCATCAGGTGATAAATCTTCCGCCTGGGGCGATACTTCCAGACTAATTTCATCAACACTATCAGTGTTAACAGATTCGTCTTCTAATACCAGCGAAATCTCGTCTCCAGACTCAAGTTCGACATCGGATATTTCAATACTAAACTCGTCTTCAGACGTTGTTGCGCCAAAATCCAGATCTTCAGCATTATATTCTTCGGCAGCTTGCTCGGTTATTTCCAGACTGATTTCATCTTCATCAAGTGTTATTTCGCTTACATCCAGTTGTTCGGATATAACTTCTGCACCAGGCATTTCTTCTGCCAGCACTTCTATTTCTGATTCTGTTGACTGTTCAGTGACAGCCTGTGGCTCTCTGCCATCTGCAAGTGCATCAGCAGTAGCCATAAGATGATATACATAGGGCACAGGTTCCCTGTTACCCTGTAACTGCTCGACCAACTGAGGCATTACTGCAACTGCCTCATCCAGGGCATTTAAGACATTAGCTTCAGCTTCTATCTTTTTGTCGATTACACGATTCAGCATGTTTTCAAATTTCCATGAAAACTCGCCAATTAACATTGCACCAATCAGTCGGCCACTGCCTTTAAGTGTATGGAAGCACCTACGGACGACAGTCAGGGCATCTTCGTCTTCGGGATTGGATTTCCATTGCGGGAGGTTAGTATGCAGCTCATCAAGAACTTCCAGGGCTTCTTCGATAAAGATTTCGAGTATCTCTTCATCTGGATTTTCACCAAGTATCTCGAACTCACCGTACTCGGCCTCTGGTGACAATACTGCTTTAACTGCAGGTGTGGATACTGTTTTTTCGCGAGCTATTTCCGGCTGCTTTAAATCAACAATTTCTGCCGTTTCAGCAGTTGCTTCCCTGTCAGTCGTTATCGACTTTTTTACAATACCCTCACCAGCCACTTGTTCCGGTTTTGTTGCGGGAACAACTGACTTATAACGATCATAGACTTCGACCAGTGTCTTTAATGCTTCTTCACCGGTACGCAGACCCGACTCTACGCCAGGACGGCCTTCTGCCATAGCCTCGAAGAAGTATTCGATTGCAGTAACAACATCTGCCACCTTATCCTGCTCTTCCTCATCAGGCTGGTGACTATTTTCAAGTAGTGCAACTCTTACATAATTCTTGAGGCTAACCAGCATTGCCTCCACCTGCGCCATAGGCAATATCATGGATACGCCTCTGACCTCTTCCAGCAAACTGAGTACTGACTGCAATTGTTCTTCAGAACCGATCCCACTGGTAAAGGAAAGGATAGCTTCTTTAGCATCGGTGAAATTCTGCAAGCCCTGGGCTATAACAGTTGAGAGCACCTCGCGATATTCTGCAGCAGGGACAACTCGATCTTCATCATCGACAAAACCCGTAACACCAGTGCGTTGTGCAACGTAGTTATCCAGGTCGGCTTCCACACTTAACAATTCTCCGGCTATAGCAAAAACAACCTCTTCACTTGCTTCAGTCTTGCCTTCTGTGATGCCCTGAATATTATCTTTTTGCTCAAGCACTTTAAGTCTCGCATCACCAAGACCCAGCATACCGTAGGTATCGCCTATTCGTACAAGTTGCCCCAGTAGCGGTTCAAGATCAGCAACATTCTTATCGCCGCTATGAATAAATATTTCAAGCGCATCTTTTACTTGAACAAGATCCTCCTTGATGCCTTGTGAAACAGTAGCAAACAGCTCGGCATTGAGGCCTCCCATACCTGCTTGCGCACCTTCTTCTCCAGAAGAAAGCAATTCATCAAGGTTATATATTTCCTTGATCCTCGTTACACGCTGACCGTTAGACTCGCTGTTACCTATGTAGTAAAGAATATTTTTCAGCAGGTCCTGTGAATATTGCGCCGCAAAATCATCTTCACCGACATCTATGAGAAGTTTTATCTGGCGATCAACACCACCTAGCAGCATTTTTACACTGACATTAGAATCAATTCCTTCTTCATATAGCCCTTCCAGTAGAGCTGCAATAACAGACCAGAAACGTCTTACAGATTGCGCTGCTGAAACTCTTTCGAGAGATGCAATGACTGCAAGCATGCGCTGACAACCGGCACGCTCTTTATTGTTTTTCAATAGGTCAAGAAGACCCAGTTGGTAATGTGTCCTTAAACGCTTTGCTTCGCCATAAAGTTTGCCGGACACCATTTGAGGTGCTTCGATTTCCTTCTCTTCAACATCTACCGCATCGATATCGGGGAAGAAAAGTACGTTCTCCGACAGCAGGCTTTCCTTGCGTATAGCTCGCATGTCATTCATCAACGGCAACAGAGCCATTGGTGTATCTTTATTGCCTGACTGTAAACCTTCAAGATAATCGGGCAATTGAAGCATTGCTCGCATCAGGACATCATATGCGTCTCCCCGATGATCGACTTTCTCTTCAAGAATCGCCTTGGCGGTAAGCTCCATTTCCTCAGCAAGCATGGCCGCACCGAATATTTCGACCATTTGCAAGGTACCGTAGACAAGACGCAACCCCTCAATACAATCCTGCATCAAGGATCCATCATTGTTGTTCTCGATATATCCTGAAAGTGATGTCTGGGCGTCATTAAGCACTGCATCAAGCTGCTGCTTGACCCAGCTCAGGGAGTTGTATTCAACTGTACCGTTTGGCTTCATTTACAGGTCACCTACTCTCAATATACCTGTTGTTGTAAATTCCGGGGATTTGCTAACTATCAAGAACTACTGTCTCAACCTTCCCGGACTCTTGTGTGGGAAGCTTGAAGCCAGACACAGAACGCTGTAGTTCATTAGCCAGCTCATTCAGAGAGCTCAATGATGATGATGTCTCCTCGGTGCCCTCAGACGTCTTCAAGGTAATCTCCTGAATTACGTTCATGGTTTTGGATACATCATTAGCAATAGCTGACTGTTTCCTTGCAGATTTAGAAATACCCTCAATCAGGTTAGCAAGATTTGTCGATACATTCTCAATTTCCCTTAGCGCCTCACCTGCATCCTCCGCGCGTTTAGCACCGCTAACAACACCTGCTGTACTCACTTCCATCGAGGTAATGGCCTCGTTGGTATCCGCCTGAATTGTGTTAACAAGTGTCTCAATCTGCTTGGTTGCATTACCGGCACGTTCTGCGAGTCGTTGCACCTCGTCTGCTACCACTGCGAAACCACGCCCTGCATCACCGGCGGTAGACGCCTGGATCGCTGCGTTCAAGGCCAGAATATTGGTCTGATCCGCAATTTCAGTAATCAGGCCCACTATGTCACCAATCTCCTGTGATGATTCACCCAGCCGCTTAATGCGTTTTGACGTTTCCTGGATGGTTTCACGAATACTCTCCATGCTGCCGATTGTTTCACGTACCACGCCAGCGCCTTTCTGCGCGATTTCCATCGACTGTCGCGCTACCTCGGCTGACTCGGCCGCTTCTTTTGTCACATTCTCCATCGATTCAGCCATATCGGTAATAGCCGCACTGGCAGAGGCAATCTCACGCGCCTGGTGGTTACTTGCTTCGGCAAGTGACATCGCAGTGCCCTGCACATTCGATGTCGATGTCGTTACCTCTGTTGAAGTGTTATTGATCGTTGTAACCAGTGTACGCAAGGCGTCGATCGCAAAGTTTACGGAGTCTGCAATCGCGCCGGTAATTTCTTCCGTTACCGTAGTGTGCACTGTAAGATCACCGTCAGCCAGGTTGGCCATTTCATCCAGCAACCTCAGAATCGCGCGCTGGTTTCTACGGTTATTTTCCAGCGCCTCTTCCTCACGTGCTTTCGCATCACGCAGCATCAGGACACCACCAATGATAATCAGCACAACCGCAAGAGCACCAAAACCCACACCAACCAGCTGAATAATATCCAGTATTTGTGTCTGTCCGGTAATTTCACGCTGTAATGCTTTCAACTCATCAAGCAAGTTGGCACTCTCCGTTGTCACCTGGCTTGCTGCATCCTTAACCTCAAACAACTCGGGTGACAATTCAAGAATGCCGGCGATGTTGTCACTTACCGCGCTGATAAGCATTGCCACTTCACGCAGTTTGGCGACAGCTTCCTTATCCGTTACCTTTTCAATTCGCAGGGAACTGGAACCTTTGAGCAGACCTTCTAGCACCCTGCCAAATAGTGCGGCATCTCGACCAAATCGGTCAGCTGCCGCCGCCGCCTGCTCACCGCCTGCCAGCACCTGGTTAAGATTGTTCTTGATGCGCTGCGACAGCATCATCTGGCGGGTGGCGAGATAAATCTGTCTGGATGAGGCATCCTTCTTCATCAATACACCAACCACCTCGTCAGAGAAGGTAAGCAACTGGGGAATAAAACTGTCAATGACTGTATACAGTTCTCTTACCTCTGAAATAGGTTTCTTGCCGTTAATAATAATAGAAATATTATTACTGAAATTGCTCCAGTTGGCTTCGACATTATCCAATGGTGTTATCAGACTCTCACCCAGTGGAGGTATTCCTGCTAGCGAATCCCCTGAACGGTATATATTTAGTATGTCATCGAATCGGTAACGACCTTCCAGCAATGCCGCAAAGTCAGATTCCTTACCTGATGATGCACCGAGTGCCTGCGTTGCCAAACTCTGTGATAGCAACAACTGCTCTGACGCCAGCTCTATATGTTGTTGCAGGTCTGCACGTTTTGTACCCACATATAGCAAGCTTCCCAACATCACAATGGTTGATATGATAAGTAAGAAGCCCAAGAAGGCTAGTGGCTTACTTACCGCCCGTACCGCAGACGTTGATTTTTTCTTTTCAGCGCTCATAAAGTTGTCTCCGAATTACTGCTCAACCGATTCGCCCGGCATGTTTTTCTTATTATTTATAGTGACGCTTCTGCCAATCGCTCATCTTGCGTCATGTATTGAAAACTAAATACTGGCCAGCTATCACCTTCCTGATTGAAAGCCATATTCACATACTTCGATACATTCTCATGTACGTTCGGGATGTCCCTGGATTGTTCCTTGGATAGAAAATGTTTCATACCAAATACTTCTTCAACGATTAGTCCTATATTGAATCCCATGTAATCAATAACAATGACTCTTCCCTTTTTTCTTTGTTTTATATCCTCACCAAGAATGAATCCCTTAAGATCCATCAACGGCAATAGCCCCCCACGAACATTAGCCACACCTACCATCCATGACTTCACCCCTGGAACATAAGTAAACTCAGGCAAATCGAGTATTTCCTCGATTTCATACATAGGCGCAATAAGTCTGTCATTGCCTATCCTGAAGCCGACACCCACCCATTCTTCATCAACCTTATCCAGCGTTGGCAGACCGGCAGCGTTTACTTGTGAACGCCGCTCGATATCCAGTAATAAATCAAATGGGTCGCTAGTTTCCACTACCTTATCTAATTCCGGAGTGCATTAACTCGATAGCACCATGTTTACATGTTCAATCAAACCTTTCTCCTGTACCGGCTTGACGATATAGTCCTTCGCGCCCTGCCTTTTAGCCCAGACCTTATCAGTTTCCTGGTCCTTCGTTGTTACTATGATTACAGGAATATTCGCGGTCTCTGATTGCTTGGATAACTGGCGTGTTGCCTGGAAGCCATTCATACCCGGCATAACAACATCCATCAGCACCAGATCAGGCAAGGTCTGTTTAGCTTTCTCTATACCGGATTCACCGGAATCAGCCACAACAACTTCATGACCATTCTTTTCAAGAATAGTCTGCAATACGTGAACCTCAGTCGGTGAATCATCAACTACAAGTATCTTCGCCATTACTTAATCACCATAGTTATACGTTTCGTATTAGATATTATTCACAATTATTTAGCCGATGCATGTTCTTTGATTGCACCTATTAGGTCTTCCTTGGTAAACGGCTTGGTCAAATATTGGGTTGAACCCACTATACGACCACGCGCACGGTCAAAAATACTGTCCTTACTTGAGAGCATTATCACCGGTGTTTCCTTGAAGGCCTTGTTATTTTTTATCAAGGCACAAGTTTGATAACCGTCAAGACGCGGCATCATGATGTCCACGAAAATAATATTTGGCTTGGTTTCGGCGATTTTTGACAACGCTTCAAAACCATCGACAGCCGTAACAACCTCACAACCTTCCTTTTTGAGAAGGTTCTCGGCTGTTCGACGAATCGTTTTACTGTCGTCGATGACCATTACCTTGAGGTCAGTCAACTCAGCAATCTCTTCTGCCATTGCTGCACCATTCATTCATTTTTAGCCCTAGAGAGGTGAATATACTAAAGAATGTAGACCATGAAGTTTATATTCGCAATCAATCTTTGCCTATAAGGCATTGAATTGTGTGAAGACATGATTTCATTTACATTACCTTATTTATAGACTGAAAAACGGAAAACGTATGGCCCTGAAACTCGGAATCATCATGGATCCAATTGAGCGCATCAAAATTGGCAAAGACAGCAGCTTTGCCATGATGCTGGCCGCCCAGCGCCGCGGCTGGGAGCTGCATTACATGAACCAGCAGCACCTGTATTCAGACGGGGGCAGCACCAGGGCGATGACACAGACGCTGACAGTGCAGGATGACCCCTCAAGCTGGTTCAGCGTCGTTACCAGGCAGGATATAGCCCTGTCAGAGCTCGATGCAGTACTGATGCGTAAAGACCCACCATTTGATATTGAATACATAACCACCACCTGGCTGCTGGACAGCGCTGAACGCGCCGGGACCCTGGTTGTCAACAAGCCAGCGAGCCTGCGCGACGCCAATGAAAAGTTGTTCATCACCTGCTTCCCGCAGTGCTGCGTGCCGATGCTTGTCAGCGGAGATGCGGCCCGTATACGGCGGTTCGTTACACAACATCAGGATGTGATTCTGAAGCCTCTGGACAGCATGGGCGGGCATTCCATTTTCAGGGTTCAGCCTGATAACCAGAACCTTTCGGTGATCCTGGAACTCATTACCAATGGGGGAACAAAAACCATTATGGCCCAACGCTTTATCCCGGAAATCACCCTGGGCGATAAGCGTATATTGCTCATCAATGGCGAACCCGTGCCCTATGCACTGGCCCGCGTTCCAGCCGCTGGAGAAACCCGGGGCAACCTGGTGGCCGGCGCGACCGGTGTGGGTATGGCACTAACTGACCGCGACCGCTGGATTTGCGAACAGGTATCTCCGGTGCTTCGCGAAATGGGAATCCTGTTCGCCGGGCTTGATGTGATTGGTGATTACCTGACCGAAATCAACATCACCAGCCCCACCTGTATTCGCGAACTTGACCAGCAATACGACCTCGATATCGGCGCACAGCTAATGGAATCTATCGAGTCCCGCCTGGCCTGAATTCAATCCTTTGCATATCAATAAACACCTGAAACCGGCATCTTGCATTCATTCGATACTGCTGGCGGGCATGTGCCTGCTCGCATCATCATGCAGCAACAACACCAATACTGAATATAAACACACTATTTTTGCTTTCGGCACACTGATCGAAATAACGCTGTATAACACCACTGAAGCCGAAGCAAATGACGCCTTCGACCAGCTCGAGCGTGACTTTCATGATTACCATGCCAGCTGGACGCCCTGGGAAACCAGTGATCTCAGTCGTATTAACGCGTCTATTCAGGCAGGTAGCGGGGTTTCTGTCCCAGCAGAGGTATTACCACTGATTATCGCGTCGAAGGACCTGTACGAGAGCAGCAAAGGCCTGTTCAACCCCGCGATTGGACATTTAATTAATCTGTGGCAGATGCACAGGCATGATGAAGCCGATATCAGACCACCCGCTGCTGCCGACATCGCCAGCATTGTCAGACAAGATCCCCGAATGTCAGATATTGATATTGATGGGAAATCCCTGCAAAGCCGCAATCCGAACGTGCAACTGAGCCTGGGTGCTTTCGCCAAAGGCTATGCCATAGATCTTGGCATGACATATCTGCAATCACAGGGTATAGCGAATGCTGTTATCAATGCCGGAGGTGATCTTCGCGTCATTGGTCAGCATGGTGAGCGTCCATGGCGTATCGGTATTCGTCATCCCAGGAGAGACGGCGTGATCGCCTGGATTGACGCCAAAACCGATGAGAGTATTTTCACTTCGGGCGATTATGAACGTTTCTATATACATGACGGCAAGCGCTATCATCACATCCTTGACCCGCGCACTGGCTATCCTGCTGCAGGTGCCACTTCGGTGACAGTCATACATGTCGATGCCGGCCTGGCCGATGCAGCCGCCACAGCACTGTTTGTGGCCGGCCCCGATCGTTGGCATGAAATCGCCCACGCCATGGGTGTCAAGTACGTGATGCTGATCGATGCTGAAGGCCGAATTCACATGAATCCGGCAATGCAAAAACGCGTTCACCTGACAAATGCCAAAACTTCCCACATTGTTCTAAGTCAACCACTATAATTAAAATAATAGCCAAGAATAATGCTATACATATAATAATGACTAGCGTAGCAAGGACACCACAAATTACAGACAATGACCGGCTGGGGATGACGCTGTTCCTGGCAGCGGTTTTTCATGGCATCGTCATCCTCGGCATCACGTTCAGCATTTCACCCCCTGCAGAAAGTGATTCATTACCGACACTGGACGTTATCCTGCTACAGACACAAGCTCCTTCGGAAGCAAAGGACGCCAAATATCTGGCACAGGTATCTCAGCAAGGCGGCGGCAACAGCGCGGAACAAAGCCGTCCTACAGACCTGTTTACTGCACCCAGCCTGTCAAAAAACCCGGGCATTACAATGACAACAGTACAACAGCAGCAAGAAAGCCAGAAACAGCTTGAAAAAGTCGCCATGCTGCATCAGGACGATTCCAGCTACAGCCTCAAGACAGATGACATTAAGCAGAACCCGGATAATGTGACGCTGGTAAGCCAGCAAAACCAGAAGCAGAACAACAAACAGGCGCGGCTGGCACACGAGTTGAGCACACAGATTCAGCACATGGCGGAAAAAACGCGCACCAAATACCTGAATTCGAGCACTCGTGAATTTGTGCCCGCTGCTTATATGCGCCAGTGGATCAACAGGGTTGAACGTATTGGAAACCTGAATTACCCGGATCAGGCGAGGCGCGAAAAATTAAGCGGCACCCTGATTCTTGATGTCGTTATCAATGCTGATGGCGAACTGATCAAGGCAGACTTGAGACAGTCTTCCGGGCATCAGCTACTCGACGATGCGGCTAAACGCATCGTGCAGCTGGCTGCACCCTATTCGCCATTTCCACCAAAACTTCGCCAGCAAGCCGATGTGATACATATAACCAGAAGCTGGGAGTTTAATAATGACAACAGCCTGCGTACAAACTGACAATGACCGACAACCGACTGACTGACCATTTCATAATCGCCATGCCAGGCCTGATGGATGACAACTTCAACCAGGCGGTAACGTATATTTGCGAGCATGACGAAAACGGCACTTTCGGCATAATCATCAATCGCGAATCAGAAGTCACCCTGGATGATGTCATGCAACAGATGAAGATTCCCTATCATGCGGGCAATGCTGGAAATGAATCCGTATTTACCGGTGGCCCGGTTCAGGCAAACCGTGGTTTTATCCTGCACCGGCCAACGGGTAACTGGGACTCAAGTCTGATTGTGAATGATACTGTGGCGCTGACAACATCCCGCGATATTCTTGAAGCAATTGCCGACAACAAAGGTCCGGATGACAACATCATTGCACTGGGTTATGCGGGCTGGGGTCCCGGCCAGCTGGAGCAGGAAATGGCAGCCAATACCTGGCTTAGCTGCCCGGCGGAGCAACAGATCATTTTTGACACGCCGGTGGAAGAAAGATGGCAGGCTGCCGCCAAGCTGATCGGCGTCGATGTACAACTCATGAGTAATGATGCCGGTCATGCATGAAAAGCCCGCATATTGCACGAAGGCGGACCCGCTAAACTCAATATTGATTAATATTAACTATCAGCCACAGTAAAAAATTAATAGTCTAATCCTGTTACAGAATATCCTATTTGGTTTTATGAACAACCTGGCGTCGCATCTCGAACGATTCCCCTTGATCCATAGCTATTGCTATGGATCGGCGGGCAATCGTCCAACCTGCTTAGCCAGCTTGCCCATAAAATCCAAATCCTTCATGCAATATGCGGGCTAACCCCTCTGTCCGTTCTGTTCTGGGCTTTGATTTCGGCCTCAAGCGTATCGGACTCGCCACAGGGCAAACAATTACCGGTACTGCTTCACCGCTGGTCACCCTGAAGGCCGTCAATCAAACACCTGACTGGAATAGCATTGAAACACATATCAGGCAGTGGATGCCCGATGCCCTGATCGTTGGCATCCCCTACCTGCTTGATGGCGGCGAAAGTGATACAACCAGGGCTGCGCGAAACTTCAGCAAAGAACTCGAGCGACGTTTCAACTTACCGGTGTACACCATTGATGAAAGCCTTACATCAGTTGCCGCACAAGAGCAGCTCAAGCAGGACATAAAAATATCCAAGCACAACAAGCACGAGATTGATAAAATGGCCGCGGCCATCATTGTTCAAAGCTGGCTTAACTTGCAACAAGAGCGCTAGCCCGTATTTCTTACCAGGGGGCGAGATGATCACGCATAGATTTGGATTCACAAAGGATTTTACGATGGAGTGGAATAACCGTGTGTATTTCCGACTGAGTAAAATTCTTTGTGGATTCAAAGATCAAGTGAGGGCTCGTCCATCTGGTGAGACAAGTGGGCTCCATCCTGCGCCTGCTCCCGTGATCCTGGTGAGAAATGCGGGCTAACATAATTAACTCGCGCTGTGTCTTTTTAGCGGCGTCAATGTTAAATTGCTTGTTAAATTTCATCACACAACTACTGTTTGGCGCCACCAAGAATAATAGAAATTGTTTCTGATTCTGAAAATGTGAGTTGGTTACTGAAGATAACAAAGGAGCACCACGATTGAAATATATAAGTCTACTGTTGTTCGTATTGATTATTAACGCATGCGCTACATCGAATGAGGATAACAACGTCGACGGTAAAGTTGGACATAGTATTTACTGCTCTGGCAACGCGTACAGTTGGGACACGTGTTATGAGAAAGCGAGTGAGATATGTGGTGCGAAAGAATATAATGTTTTACAGAAGTATGAGGATGAAGGCGCATTTGCTGCATATGAGAGTGCGCAAGAGCTCCCGGATCGGAGACTAATTATTCAGTGTAAGGAATAACTATTCCTAACAAGGCGTTCAATTGGCTCGCCAATCTCACTTGAACACCCATATGCTTAGATAATATAGCTGAACCTTATAGCAGTGTTGAGGAATCAT
>CAZRKQ010000193.1:0-4989 GCA_964600755.1 uncultured Thiotrichaceae bacterium | reverse complement strand
GGCGATGAACCCAGGAATGCCGCCTATTAGCTCTTTAATATTTCCTTGCTGTACGAGATTTATGATTTCTGCTGCATCATTTGGATCGGTGGTGTAACGACGAATGCTTGTATACATGGTGACGCCCTCTCTTTTATTTAGATTTGTCGTTGTTTCTGTAGCAACCGAGATGATACTCCTATTTCACCAGTTTTGTACTTGCCTCATAACGCTTCGCATCAGCGGCAAACCGCTCGCGTAACGAGTGGTTTGTCCGACTGCATGCGCTTGTTAGGCTTGCTTGGCATTGGCTATTGCCCTACAGATCAATAACAGTATTAAGGTTATGTATGAATAGGAACGAACTAACACTACTGCTGCTTTCGATAGAGATGAACCTGAGGCATGCGGTGCAATTGACATGAGAGTTGACGGGAACAATAAAATCGTTAATACGATAAATAAAAACACAAGCCAGTAAATTTTTTCTCGCTTGTTCCTTCCCTCATCTGTGCGCGGCACCTTCTTTAAAAAGTATCTAAAACCAACAATACCTACTGGTATTACAGCAAAGTTCAAAAACAAAAGAATTAGAGAAACAGTAAAAACCACAATTTAGATCTCTTTGTAAGCCTATCAGCCTATTTAAAAGGTCTTTGACCTGTTAATAATTATTAGTGGGTAAATGACCTGATAACCTGGAGAGTCATCAGGTACAGGGTTAATCTACCCGGTTGTATACGAGAGTTTAGTTCGTCGATTTAATTGTGCGAGCGTCCCTACCTGGCCGGAGATTGCCTCCTGGCTCAGCCAATCGAGGGTCTCCTTTGGAGAAAGCTGACGCTCAAACTCGGTGAAGCAGCGGCGATAATCGACCCATCGCAGGTACCCTCGGTCGCAGTAATCTATCTGCATGCGCTGGTTAGGATTCACCGTTCGATGCCTTATATTTAGTGGGTTAACTGGGGCTTGAGCACAATTATTTTCCCTGGTTTATTCCTTAAGCTGGATAAGTAACCTGCCGTCTCTTACCTCGATCTTCTCCACCCCGTCGCTAATGGCCTGCCAGAAGCCGCCGGCCTCGCCGAATTCTTGCACGAGATCGACATTTTTAGTATTGCCAATCCAGGCATTGGGTAGCGGCACACCCCAGACGCTGATGCCCTTGAGAACTGCGCTCGGCTTACTGCCGACCAGGCGTAGCTCCATTCCGCCAGTGACCTTGATTGTTTTGCCTCCCAGGAGTGGGAAATCCGGATCAACATCCACCAGCAGCTTGGCACTTACCAGGTTGTCCGAGAGATCGATGACCAGTTTGTTGGCGAGATCGGTGTTTTTGGCCAACAAGGCATTGACTTCCCGTTCGCTGAATTCAACTTCACGACTAGCGCCAACTTCACTATAGGCTTCGGGTTCAATTGCCTCGTTTTCACTAGACCGCGAGCTCCCGCCGAGTAATCTTATTTTTTGATCCAGGATTTGCTGTTGTTTCTGATTCAGCACTACCGGCTTGAACTCAGTCGGGAAAAGCCATGTGGTCACGGCCCAATAACCGACAGCCAGTGTCACTGCCATAGTAATCACAATAATGCCAAAGGTTCGCCAGCCACTGTGTTGCTGCCGATCAGGAGGGGGGACAGTCGAAGTGTCTGCGGAAGGTTGCTCAGTAGTCATATATTCGGATTATCCCCAGAATTTTATTGCTAAACTTTTTCTCGGTTTATGGTTCTATCTTTTATCACTACCATATAATTCAATATTTTCTCATAATCTATTGTTGCATTGTCAGCCTTTTCTTTGAGCGAAGGAAACTGAATCTCGTTATTTCCGTTTTCAAAGACAAACATACCAATTTCTTGCCGAGCTTCTAACTCGTCTTTACGGGTCTGAGCTTGATCTGGGTTTCCTATTAAACGCTAACAACAGTTCTCTAAAGCTTCAATACGTAGGTTAGATGTCATAAATAATCCTCCTTGAAACATAACATCTAAGCATTTATACACCGTGCAGCGCATGGTGTATAAATGTCTGTTGGACTATGCCGCCTCGGCTGGCACAGTCTATATAAAGGGGATTGTATTTCGACGGTTGTTTGTTGAGCCCGCCAATGATGGCTTTGTTTGCCTGCGGCCTTCCTTTGCTGATGGTTTCTGGCTCTGATACTTACACATTCCCTGCTGGTATTGGTTATTTTCAACCCAGTTTACGGGATTTCCTGTTTCTTGAACATAGCAACCCATCAAGCCAGGCATGGCCTGTATTCAGTACGCTCGTTTTCAGTTTTCTGTCAGTTCATCTCGTCAACTCGGTTGTGGATGACCCCAGATAGTTGTCGGGGTAATCTTGTGTTTGGGGATTAACTGCCCTTTTCTGCATTTCGGACAGGGATACGTGATGGCTTCACAGGTCGTCGTGTCCGGTTGTTCCGGTGCCGGTGTCGACAGGATCTTTCGTATCATTGTTATGGATGACTTCCGGAATCGATTCGCGAGTATGCCGTAATGGCGGATACGCATCAGACCTTTGGGTAAGACATGCAGGAGGAAGCGACGGATAAACTCCTCAGGCTGTAATGCCATCACCCCATGCTGATCAGTCTGATAGTCTTTGTAGCTAAAGCGTATCTGATCCTGGTCTGAGCCGATGAGCCGCTGGTTACTGATAGCGATGCGGTGTGTGTAACGCGCCAGATAACCAATGATGCTGTCGGTTCGATTCAGGCAATGCTTGCTATACACCACCCAGTCTTTTTGCATGAGTGTGTTCAGTATCCTGTCTACTTCTCCCGGATGGGTCACGCGATCTAATTCACCTCGATTGGCGGCACTGCGCAGGGCACTGACAAAGTTGCCCCGGTAATGACGCGACAGGGCTTTCACCGGGAACAGGTAATTGCTTCTGGCCGAGTGCCAGTGTCGATCCTTGGTGAGTGCACCGCCAGGTACCAGACAGTGTAGGTGCACATGCTGGCTGAGGTTTTGCCCCCAGGTGTGCAGCACTGCCGTCATGCCGAGTTTGCCATTCAATCGCTTTTTATCAGCCCCGAAGGCTTTGAGGGTTTTCCAGACTGCTTTGAACAGCAGTGCATAGATGACTTCCGGATGCAGTTGCACCCAGCCGTTCAGCTCATGCGGCAGGGTAAACACCAGATGATAGTAGGTCACCGGTAATACCGCCTGCTGCTGACGTCCGCACCATTGTCGGGTGGCGCGTTGCTGGCATTGCGGGCAATGGCGATCTCTGCAGCTGTGATACAGCGGCACTTCGCTATGACAGTGGTCACACTCATACTGAATACCGCCCATGGCCGGGGTGTGGCAATTGAGTAGATGTCGGCAGACTTTGAGACGATGATTATCCAACGGATGATGCTGTCGGTAATCGTCGAGCTGTTGTTGTAGCAGGGTTTGCAGGGTCAGTGATTTATCCATGATCGAGTGCCAGTTGTTCGATTAAATCACGGTGCTCAGTTTTATCCTGAGATTGACTGGGTAGCCAGTGCACATATCGCAACGTACTGTGTAAATCATTGTGGCCGAGCTGATGTTGCAGGCGATGAATGGCCATGCCATTTTCCAGTTGGTGTGTGGCGTAGGCATGACGTAAGCCATGTATGCCGCCAACTTTGTCGATACAGGCTGATTGTTTTACCCGTTTGAAGACCCGCTGTATGGTGCCATTGCTCAAGTGCATTGAGGGTGTGTTGGCATTGGGGAAAAGCCAATGATTGGGTTGATGTTGGCGCCAGTAGTCACGTAGTTGATCTAATAGCATCGATGATAGGTCGACCATTCGGTCTTTAGCCCCTTTCCCCTGTTCGATACGCAATACCTGACGCTCACCATCGATATGCGCCACTTTTAGACTGGTTAGCTCGCTCACACGCAACCCACAGCCGTAACAGGTGAGTAACATCATTTGGTGTTTGTCATTGCGACAGGTTTGAATGATCCTAGCCACTTCAGCTCGAGTGAGTAACTCAGGAATCTTCTGCGCTTTTTTAGGATAAGTAATCGGGATATCAAACTGGGGCCAGTGTAAAACTTGCAAATACAGGAAACGAATGGCGTGCAAATACATGCGGCAGCTGGCACCGCAGAGCCCGCGCTCCTGCACCAGGTAAACAAAGTAGTCTTGTATCTGCTGGGCCTGTAGTTGATCAGGGGATTGGTGAAAGTAACGTGCCAGTCCTCGAACAGCGCCAAGATAACTCTGGTGAGTACGTTCTGAATAGCCACGCTGGTGCATGGCATCGATCATTTGTTGACGTAAAGGGTTCATTGATCTGCTCCTGAATGGAAGACCTGGATTAGTCTTCAATCAGTTGGATCAATGGAGGCTGAATTGGTTGTGCTTCGAAGCTACCGCGTAGCGGTTTAGTTCAACAGGCGATTAATAAGGCATTTGATCTGATAACATATTATCGCTTTATTGTTAGGCGACCGTTCCTGGTCGAACTGAGAAGCTCGACACCTGCGTTTCAGCGACTCCTTTAGAGAAAAGCTTACACTCAAACTCGGTGGATCAGCGGCGGCTACCGACCCAACTGAGACACTCTTTAATACCTTTCTTCTGTAGTCTGCGGGAGCGGACCTGAAGGCAGCAATGGGGAGAGTAATATTTATGCTACTTCCGGTAGGGAGCCGTTTTGGCAATTGACAGAGGCGGGCTAATGGGTGTCACCATAATTCCCTTCACCGCTGCTTGATGCTTCTGCCATCTTCCACCGCGTCGCTGGGATGGTTGATAACCATCTCTCCTGTCTCCACGCCTGCCAGAATCTGGGCGTTCAAACCGTTACGTTGCCCGACCTTGATTTCACGGCGGCTGGCGCGATTGCCGTCGATGACAAACACTGCCCAGCCCTGATTATAGCGAAACAGGCTACTGGCGGGGACCTGCAGCACATCGTCTTCCTGCCACAGGATGAATTGTGCTTCAACCCGGTATCCGTCACCGAGACGTTGCCACTGTTCGCCGGGCGAAGTGAAGTCGGAGATAACCAGGACG
>CAZRKQ010000192.1:0-1602 GCA_964600755.1 uncultured Thiotrichaceae bacterium | reverse complement strand
CCATGGTCGACAGCCATGAGAAACCGTTTGTCGTCATCGACAGAAATTACAGCATCGTTGCTATAAACGATGCCTATAAGAAGATTTATTCATTTCCAGACGGCGATGCTGTTGGAAAAAAGTGTTACCAGGTCAGTCATGGTAATGAGCAACCCTGTCACGAAGAAGGGGAAGAATGCCCGCATGGCCATATTTTTGATACCGGCGATCCCTGTGTCTGTGCCCATGTCCATGTTGATGCCGGCCACCGTATGCACCAGGTCAGGGTTTCTGCGTTTCCACTTAAAGGATCAAACGGCGAGTTGTACATGGGCGAGTGCATTGAACAGGTTACATCGCCCGATGACCGTCGCTGTGGCAGCGAACGCATGGTTGGCAATACACCGGCTTTTCTTGCCTGTGTCAAACAGCTCAGCGTGGCGGCCGGGTCTGATGCGCCGGTGCTGTTGCAGGGCGAAACCGGTACCGGCAAGGAACTTGCCGCTGAATATATACACAGGCATTCGGAGCGCAGTGACAAGCCTTTCCAGATCGTCGACAGCACGGTACTGACGGATAGCCTGTTTGAAGCCGAAGTGTTCGGGCATGAACGCGGCGCCTATACCGGCAGTGTCGGTCAAAAGGAAGGCCTGTTCGAGCTGGCGGAAGGCGGCACGGTTTTTCTCGACGAAATCGGTGATCTGCCGGCATCACAGCAGGCCAAGTTGCTGCGCGTGCTGGAGACCGGGCAGTTCCGCCGCGTCGGAGGTGTGAAAACAATCCGCTGCAATGTGCGCATAATATGCGCCACTAACAGGCATCTGTGGGAAGCGGTACAGGCGGGTACCTTCCGCGAGGACCTCTACTATCGCATCGCCTGCCTGAATATCCGCCTGCCGAGCCTGCGTGAACGTCTCGATGATGTACAAACCCTGGCGCACAACCTGATCGAGAGCATCAATCGTGCCATGCGCTGCAGTTATCATCTGACAGACGATGTCTACGAGCAGTTGAAGGCCTATGATTACCCCGGCAATATCCGCGAACTGCGCAATGTGCTGTTCATTGCTGCGACACACAGCCAGAACCGTGAAATCAACGGTGAACTGATCGGCAATGTGATCAAGAACCTGCCGCAATGTAATGACGAGGATATGGAAGCCCGCGCCGAAAAGAATTACGTACCACCGATACAGACAGCGCAGCCATCGTCCATCACGCCGCCGACCCAGCAATCATCGTCTACCCTGAAAGATCTTGAATCCGAGCACATCAAGCAATTGCTCGATCATTACGATGGTAACCGCAAGCGCGTTGCCGAAGCGCTGGGCATCAGTGAACGCACCATCTACCGCAAGCTGAAGAAGCTCGAACTGGTCTGATCAGGCCGTGTTGGGTTTCTTTACACTTTGGGTGTCATCCTGGTTATGTCAGTTTTGACAGGCCGCACAAATCTTAAGTAATCACGTTATATCTGTAATCTAGATCAAGTTTATCTAATTTTGAGATCAATTATTGGTGTGTGGTATGACACACATACTGACATTTCTGACATGCCAGTCATGACATATTTCGTCAGTATTCCTTACACTTAGTGTAGTTTCTCCCGAGTCTCAATCACCT
>CAZRKQ010000191.1:0-18763 GCA_964600755.1 uncultured Thiotrichaceae bacterium | reverse complement strand
CGCCAGGTCATCCAGGTGCTGTGCCAGCGCAATCACGTTGAAGCCGTTTTTGCGTGCTGTGTTGTAAATCACACCGCGCTTGATGCGAGAGCAGAACGCGCAATAGGAATTCTTGCCCATGTGCTCTTTCGCCATGTCCATGATGGGTTCACGCATGTAATGGTATTCAACGCCGAGCCCGGCCAGGTATGGAATCATCGGCGATGGATCAAAGTCACCGGCCATGGGGTCGACAGTGATAGCACCCAGGTCGAACTTGACCGGCGCGCGCTGCTGGAAGTAATGCAGGATATGCAGCAGCGACAATGAATCCTTGCCACCTGAAAGACCCAGCAGGATGTGGTCACCTTCACGGATCATATTGAAATCACCAATCGCGCGCCCGCTCAGCGTCGCCAGGGTTCTGGAAGGTTTAATGAATTCAGCCATGGGTTGGCAATAATGCCAGAAAATGACGCAACAGGCAGGTTAATCAGGTAGGTTCTCTCGCTAAGGCCCCAGGCCCGCAAAGGAGGATGAATAAAGCGATATTATTTCAAGAAATAAAATACATTTCAGGAACGTAACAGGTGTTGGTTGGAGTCCGCGAAAAACGCAAAAAACGCAAATAAGTTCATGATTATTGAATCATAATTCACGTGCCTGGCGTTTTTTGCGGCTACATCTTATTGAAATCCCCGGGGTGAGCAATGTCCGCCGTGTTCCTGCTGATAAAAGCGTTTATCACGGCGCGGTGAATACCATGCTGAAACCGCTCCTGCAGAAAATAATAAATCCCTCTGCGTCCTCTGCGCCTTTGCGGTTAAAAAGCTTTTATTCGACCCTCATCACCAGGCCATTTTGGCTAGAGCACATCTAGACGCCTGGCGACATCGGTAAACGCTTGAACAGCCTTATCCAGCTGCTCCCGGCTATGCGCAGCAGAAACCTGCACCCGTATGCGCGCCTGGTCTTTTGGCACCACCGGGTAGGAAAAACCGATCACGTAAATGCCCTGCTCCAGTAACTTGCTGGCCATATTCTTTGCCAGCATCGCATCGTAGAGCATGATCGGGACGATGGGATGATCGCCGGGTTTGATATCAAAGCCGGCTGATGTCATGGCTTCGCGGAAGTAGCGTGTATTGGCATGCAGGCGGTCGCGCAGTTCGGTTGAGCCAGACAGCAGTTCAAATGCCTTGATGCCTGCTGCAGCGAGCGCCGGCATCATGGTGTTGGAAAACAGGTAAGGACGTGAACGCTGGCGCAGCAGGTCAACAACTTCCTGGCTGCTGGCAGTGAAGCCGCCTGATCCACCGCCCATCGCCTTGCCCAGGGTGGACGTATAAATATCGATATGCTCCATCACGTTATGGTATTCAGCCGAACCGCGGCCAGTTGCACCGATCACGCCGGTTGCGTGCGAGTCATCCACCATCACCAGTGCCTGGTATCTAGCGGCCAGTTCAACAATAGCATCGAGCCTGGCAATATCACCATCCATGCTAAACACGCCATCGGTGGCAATCAGGCGGGTGCGGTATGATTGTGCGTCCTGTAACTGTTTTTCAAGGTCGGCTATATCTGCATGTGCATAACGAAATCGCATTGCCTTGCACAGACGTACACCGTCTATGATGGAAGCATGGTTGAGTGCATCGCTGATGATGGCATCGTTTTCGTCCAGCAGGGTTTCAAACAAACCGGTATTGGCGTCAAAACACGAGGTATACAGAATGGCATCTTCGGTACCGAGAAAATCGGCAATTGCGTGCTCCAGTTGCTTGTGTAGATCCTGTGTGCCGCATATAAAACGAACCGATGCCATGCCGAAGCCATGATCCTGCAATGCCTGCATCGCGCTATTCACGATGTCCTTGTGGTTGGCCAGGCCCAGGTAATTGTTGGCGCAGAAGTTAAGTACCTCACCGGCTTGTTGAGTTTTAATGACGACACCCTGGGGTGTCGTGATTACACGCTCATCTTTGTACAGACCCTGCTCACGAATGAAATTTAATTCTGCGGCGTAACGCTGACTCAGTACCGACATGGCTTAATCCTCCCAGTCCAGGATCACTTTACCGCATTCACCGGAATGCACGACTTCAAATGCCTGTTCGAATTCACTCACTGGAAAGCGATGGGTGATAATGGCTGAAATATCAAGACCACTACGCAACAGCTGTGACATTTTGTGCCAGGTTTCAAATACCTCGCGTCCATACACGCCTTTCAAATGCAGGCCCTTGAAAATAATCGTATCCCAGTTGATCTCGGTTTGCGGTGGTAAGAAACCAAGCAGTGCAACATAACCGCCATGGTACATGGTCTCGAGCAGGTCGTTGAAAGCCTGTGGATTGCCTGACATTTCCAGGCCGACATCAAAACCATTAGACATCTTCAGTGCATGCATTATCTCCAACATTCCCTGATGTGCTGCATTCACCGTATATTTGATGCCAAGTTTTTCGGCCAGCTGCAGGCGATAAGGATTGACGTCACTGATCACCACGTGGCGAGCACCAATGAAGCGGCACACTGCAGCGGCCATGATTCCGATTGGGCCGGCGCCGGTAACCAGTACATCTTCACCGGTTACGTCGAACGATAATGCACAATGCACTGCATTGCCGAAAGGGTCGAGAATGGCAGCGATGTCAGATGAAATATCATCATGTACCGGCCACAAATTACCCGCCGGTATCACCAGGTACTCGGCGAAAGCGCCGTCGCGACCACCGCCGATACCAACGGCATCAGTGCACAGGTGGCGTTTGCCTGCACGGCAATTACGACAGTGGCCACAACTGATATGACCTTCAGCTGTAACACGATCGCCCATTGCATACCCTGTCACGCCAGCTCCCAGTTCAACGATCTCACCGACAAATTCATGGCCGATAATGCGGGGCGTTTGAATATTACGCTGCGCCCAGTCGTCCCAGTTATAGATATGTGCATCCGTACCACAGATACCGGTCTTGTGAATCTTGATCAGCACCTCATTAGTGCCTGCCCTGGGTACAGGCACTTGCTCCAGCCAGATGCCGGGTTCGGCACGGGACTTCACCAATGCCTTCATGGTTTCCACAGATGCAAGCCCTCTGAAGTAATTATTAGCTAAAGATAATGCAGTTAAACAAGCAATTTATCACGCAAGTTAATTTATTACCGCTATTCTCCATCCATAATTCACTGTTCACTGTTCACTGTTCACTGTTCACTGTTTTCTAAATATCGCCCTTTGCTTCGACCATTGTTCAAAACCGCTGAAACCTTCAGGCAATGATTCATGGCCACCGATAACCAGCGCGCCGCCATCAACCAGGCTGTGGCGAATATGATCCAGCATTTCAAGTTGTAATGCATAATCAAAATAAGTGAATGCCATGTTGCGGCAGAACACGATATGAAATGGACCTTTGATTATTTTGTCGCGGATATCCTGCTTGATAAAGTTCGCCTTGATGCGCAAACGTGATTCAAGACAATATTCATTTTGTTGTTGCGTAAAAGTCGACTGCAGCCATGCGTCAGGCAGTGCCTTGAGGCTGCCATATGAATAACAGGCGCGGGTTGCGCGTTGCAGCAATGTCTCATCGATATCATTGCCAATAACCCGTATATCCAGCTGCGGATAATCCTTGCCTACTGTTCTGTCCCAGATCAGTATCAGGCTGTAGGCCTCTTCCCCCATGGCACAACCGGCGCTCCAGCCGCGCAATGTCGATTCACCTGCAGCAGCTGTAGTCTGTGCCAACTCCGGCAGTACTTCGGTGCGTACGTGCTCTAACACCACCTTGTCGCGATAGAAACGGGAAACAGTCACCCGGCAGAGGTGATCCAGTACGGGCCATTCATCTGTATGCGATTGAAGATAAAGGTGATAGGCATCAATATCAGATAATTGCAGCTCATTGACGCGGCGCTGAAGACGTTTGCACACCTGTTTACGCACCTTGCGAAAACCAGGCCAGCGCATATGCAGCTGCGGCAGCACCCTCTGCAAAAACCGCACACAGATGTCATCTTCCATTTATATCATTAACGTAGCCCGGATGAAGCAAAGCCTAATCCGGTATATTCGTTCCTGGTAACTAGTACCAGGTTCCTGGTACCTTATTTATCCAACAATATGATGCTTGCCGACAGGCTGCACCGAGCTCGCCTGTGGTCCTTCCTCACCCTGACCTTCTGAAAAGCGCACCTCGTTGCCGACTACAAGCCGGGAAAATCCGTCATTCAGCACGCTGTTCTGGTGGAAATAGATTGATCTGCCGTCTGGTGTTTCAATCCGGCCGTATCCCTCATCGTCAAATAGCTCAGAGACACGACCATGGGGTGGCACCTCGTGAGCCTTAACTTTCTGATGCGATTTCCGCTGCTGGTCCTGAAGCTGCCTGCGGGCCGCGTCGAATGAATCGCGTATGGCGACATAGACATCTTCATGAGAGTGATCAATACCGTGGTCGCGGCTGACCACTATTTCCGCACCTGGCACCGTAAGATCAATTGAAACCTGGTACATCGTGCCCTTGTGCTGATGTTTGTTTATCATCTGAACCACGACGCGGCAGCTCATGATTGCAGCGAACTGATTCAGCTTTTCAGCCTTCGTGCGTACAGCTTTTTCGATTGCATCTGACTGATCCATGTCCCGAAAAGTGATCTGTAATGGTATCTGCATAGTTATTTACCTCACCTGCAAATTTAATCGTACTTGTCATATTAACCATATCACGTTGTTTTAATAGAGCGAATTGATATAAAGCAATAAATCAGGCAGTGTCATCCCCGCACCTCGGGCATGCCACAGACTGCTGCCGCGGGGATCAAAAGCCTTTTATGCAATATAATGAGTTCAGGCTCATTTAAATATTGTAAACAAGCCCGTGAAAGAAACAATGACCAGCTTCATAATTTATGCCGTCGTCGGCTTGCTGATGCTCAATGTGTTGATGTATTTCCAGCAACCGCTGATGATCTTTTATCCCATGAGCGAGTTGTATCAGACACCGGCAAACTGGGGCCTTGAATACGAAGAGATCAGCTTCAAAACAGAGGATGATGTTCAGCTTCATGGCTGGTTTATTCCTAACCACGAATCAGAGCAGGTACTGCTGTTCTTTCATGGCAATGCTGGCAATATCTCGCACCGCCGTGAGTCGATCGAGATTTTTCATCGACTTGGCCTGAATGTTTTTATCATCGATTACCGCGGTTATGGTCAAAGCAAAGGCAAGCCCAATGAAAAGGGACTGTATCTGGATGCAACCGCAGCCTGGCGTTACCTCACCGAAGAAAAAGCTTTTGCTGCTGACGATATCCTGATCTTCGGACGATCCCTGGGCGGTGCCGTGGCAGCGAAGCTGGCTGCCGAGGTGCAGGCTCGCGGCTTGATACTGGAATCGACCATGAGCTCGGCCAAAGCGTTTGCCAGGGATGTGTTCACGATTCTATCGCGCCTGGTAGTGATACGTTATGATTTCAATACCGCACAGTATATACAGCGCGTGAACTACCCGGTACTTGTGTTGCACAGTCCAGATGATGACATTATGCCATTTCGTCTGGGTGAGAAAGTTTACGAGTCAGCGAATCAGCCAAAACACTTCGTACGCATGCGTGGTGATCACAACAGTGGTTTTTTTCTCAGCCAGCCTGAATATGAACAGGAACTTGCTAACTGGCTGAAGACACTGGGAAACAGTGGATAATTATTAATTATTCGTTATTCGTTGTTTTTTCAAATCCATTGCCGTATCAATATCAGCGAGCACACCTGCATCTTCGGTGTCGATTGAAATTAACTGCCCAGCATTCTGTTCGACGATGTAACGCGCACCGGTATCGCCGTCGAGTGTTGAGAGTGCATCAGCAAAGCTGTGACTGAAAGCGACCGGATGACCGCGTTGCCCATGATAAAAAGGGGCCGCAAGTGCTGCACCTGCACCTAAGCTGTCAACGATCTTCGAAGTCGTCGAAGCCATGATGCAGGGCATGTCCGCAGGCAGCAGACACCAGCCGGCACTCCTGGAAGTGGCTTGTACGGCGCAGGCGATGGAATGACCGATGCCCCGCTCCGGCTGCGGATTGATCACGCAATCAATACCGAGTGTGTGTAAAACAGATTGCACTGCAGTGTCATCTGCGCGCACCACGGCAATAACACGATCGCAGGGAGACAGTGCTGCAGCACTGCGCGCGATCAGTGGCTGGTTATCGATATCATAAAGCAGTTTGCTGGAGCCAAAGCGGCTGCTGAAGCCGGCTGCGAGCAGCACGCCGGTGATTTCAGCCATGCTGTGCTTCGGCCTGTGGCAGCTGCTGTATAGCCTGGTTACGTGCCTGCACCAGGGCCGCGCTGATGGCGATAGCGATTTCGGCCGGTGTGTGGCTGCCGATATCCAGTCCGACCGGAGCATGCAGTTTTTCGAGTTGCGAATGGCTCAGCCCCAGCTTTTGCAATCGCCCTGTTCGTGCTTGCTGGTTCTTGCGTGAACCCAGCGCACCGATATAGTAAGCATTGGTTTTCAGTGCCGTGGCCAGTGCTGCATCTTCCAGCGCCGGGGCATGAGCCAGTGCGAGGATGGCGCTATGCGGGTCGGGTGCGAACTGGGGCATCAACTCTGCTGCTGGCACGGTGGTAAATTCAGTGCCGTCCACTTCCCAGCCGCTGGCGTACTCCGGGCGTGAATCGCAAATCGTTACCGCGTAGTCGAGTGTCAGTGCGAGCTGGGCGACACGCCGGGCCAGCTCACCGGCACCGATAATCAGCATGCGCCAGGCAGGCCCAAATAGCTTGATCAGGTTGTCGTCATCGAAGCTGAATTCATCGGAGCTCTCTGCAGCATGCAAACTGGCCTCGCCTGTGTTGAGACATACGCGGCGGCTGATGCATTGCCGGGCATCCATGCTATCCAGCACCTTGCGCAGCGGTGATACAAGGTCGAGGTATTCAACGACAAGCTGCAAGCGTCCACCACAGGGCAGTCCAACACCACGTGCTGTTGCAGTGTTGATGCCATACTCGATCAGACTGGGTGGTTGCTGCTCGAATTCACCGCGCAGTGTGCGCTGCACCAGGTCATCTTCGACGCAGCCGCCAGAGACCGATCCTTCGAAGCGTCCATCCGCATGAATCACCATGAGCGCCCCCGGACGCCTTGGCGCCGAACCCCAGGTGCGGGCGACAGTCACCAGTGTGACGGCGGCGCCCTGTTCCATCCAGTTAACGGCGGCGCGTACAACCTCGTTGTCGGTGCTGCGATCCATTAGCTGCTGAGCTCAATTGGCAGACTGCGCACCGGTTTACCGGTAAGGGCGAATACCGCATTGGCGACGGCAGGAGCCGTAGGCGGAACGCCGGGTTCGCCCACCCCCCCGGGATCTTGCTCACTGTCGACGATATGTACTTCGATGTGCGGGCATTCTTCCAGGCTCAGCAACGGGTAATCATCAAAATTGCGTTGCTGGATCTGGCCGCCGGAAATAGTGATCTTGCCTTTCAAGGTGGCGGTGAGGCCATACACGATGGCGCCTTCCATCTGTGCACGGATGCTGTTCGGGTTCACGGTCATGCCGCAATCGATGGCGCAGGTCATGCGGTGCATGCGCACCGTGCCTTTATCGATTGACACTTCCGCCACCATCGCCACGTAACTGGCGAAGGATTCGGCAACAGCAATACCACGCGCATGCCCCTCGGGCAGCTTCTTGCCCCAGCCCGCTTTTTTGGCAGCCAGTTTGACCACACCGGCATGACGCGGATGATCATCCATCAGTGCGAGCCGTGCCTTGACCGGATCGCGCCCGGCCAGTTTTGCCAGCTCATCGAAAAAACACTCGGTGATATAGGCATTCTGCGAACTGCCGACCGAGCGCCAGAAGCCTACCGGTACCGGTGTGTTCGACATGGCATATGTCACACGCTGGCTGGCGATGGCATAGGGTATATTCTTGGCACCCTCGGTGCTTGACCAGTCGCGCCCGTCACCCTCGCTGCCGGAAACACGCGCCATAATCGACGGCCCGGCAATGCGATGTTCCCAGGCAACCACTTTGCCTTTGGCATCAATGCCGCCTCGAAGCACGTTATACGTTGATGGACGGTACTGATCATGCATGATGTCGTCTTCGCGGCTCCAGATCACTTTTACCGGCTGCCCGGCTATCTTCGAACACTCCACCGCATCGCTAATGAAGTCCTGCTCCGAGCGTCGGCCAAAGCCGCCGCCAAGGAAGGTGGTGTGGACCCTGACTTTTTCGCGCGCCAGGCCGGTTATGCGCATGGCAGTGTTCTGGGTGGAAGTCTGGCCCTGGGTCGGTGCATAGACATCGCAGCCGTCGCTGCGTACATCGGCAGTGGCGTTCATCGGTTCCATGCACACATGTGCCTGGTAGGGTGCGGTATATACTGCCTGCAGGGTTTTCGCTGCAGCTGCGAGTGACTTGTTGATATCGCCGTCATCACGTTCGATCAGGCCTTTGTCTATGGCTGCTTTGAACCGGGCTTCTATGCCGGCCGAATCGAGCGTGTCATTGGCAGCGGTGTCCCACTCGATGTCGAGAGCATCGCGCCCCTGCTTCGCCGCCCAGTAGTGATCAGCAATAACCGCTATGCCTGCGCTGATGATCCTGACATGTTTCACTCCCGGCACCTCAAGCGCTTTTGACGCATCAAGGCGTTTCAGCTTACCGTCCATCACCGGGCAGCGCGCGACGGTAGCTGTGAGCATGTCTGGCAGCTCCACGTCGATACCAAACACGGCTTTGCCGTTGACCTTGTCCGGGGTGTCCAGCCTTGGTATCGACTTTCCAATCAGCACAAACTCGTCGGGCTCTTTCAGAAAGACGCTCTCGGGTATTGGCAGTTGTGAAGCGCTTTCAGCGAGCTCACCGTAGCTCAGGTTGTGGTGGTCACATGCCTCGTGGATGACGGCGCCGTTTGCTGTATGGCAATCATCGGGGTGAATATCCCATTGCACTGCGGCCGCATGCATCAGCATCTCGCGTCCGATCGCGCCGGCCTTGCGCGCGATTGGCCAGAAACCGCGTATCGCGGTGCTGCCGCCGGTATGCTGGCGACCGATGATCGGATTGGTAAAGGCCTCATCCGCCGGTGCATGTTCGGCACGTACCATTGACCAGTCGGCATCGAGCTCATCGGCAATCAGCATGGCAATACCGGTCAGTGTACCCTGACCCATCTCCGAACTGCCGACACGGATGGTAACCGTGTCATCGCTGTGAATGGAGAGCCAGGCATTGGGCTTGAACTCTCCCGCTTCTGACTCAGGCGGGAGCTCACCCCCGGTGCCGGTCTGTACTGATACTGCGGTGTCTTTTTCACAGCCGCCCAGGGCGAACGCAATCATCAAGCCGCCACCGGCTGTGGTGCTGCTGATCAGGAAGTCACGGCGCGAGAGTTTGACCTTTTTCATCTCACTTGTCCCCGCCCTTTGCTGCAGACAATTGCACGGCTTTGTTTACTGCGATGCGGATGCGCGGGTAGGTACCGCAGCGGCACAGCACCTCGCTCATGGCTGCTTCTATCTCCGCTTGCGTCGGCCTGGGATTGCGTTCAAGCAATGCAGCCGCGGTAAGGATCTGGCCGGACTGACAGTAACCGCATTGTGGTACTTCTTCTTCGATCCATGCCTGTTGCACCGCATGCGAGTTATCACTGGACAGGCCTTCGATGGTAGTTATGTTTTTAGCTGTCACCTCGGAAACTGGTGTCACGCAACTACGTACCGGCCTGCCGTCAACCAGCACCACACAGCTACCACAGATCGCGATACCGCAACCATACTTGGTGCCGGTGAGTTTAAGGCCGTCACGCAGCACCCAGAGCAAAGGCGTGTCTTCATCCATCGCCACGTCATGACTTTGGCCGTTAACATTGAGTTGCAGCATGTTTGATCCCCCAGAATTTGAAGTTGGGCGGCTAAAGCACAAAGGCTAACATAAGGGGTAGGAACTAGGTACTAGTTACTAGTAACCAGGTTCTAGATTCTAGGTTCTAGGTTCTAGGTTCTAGGTTCTAGGTTCTAGGGACTAAAGACTAAAGACTAAAGACTAAAGACTAAAGACTAGAAAGCTAGTATCTAGAATCTTAAAAAAGTTAATTGTTCAATCACCGCATTCAATGTCGCACTCGGACGCATAACGTTCGCAGTGAGTTCTTTGTTCGGGCGGTAGTAGCCACCGATGTCAGCAGGTTTGCCCTGCACTTCATTCAGTTCAGCAACTATCTTCGCTTCATTATCTGCCAGCTGTTGTGCAACAGGGGTAAATACCGTTTTTAATTCCGCATCATCATCCTGTTCAGCCAGCGCCTGTGCCCAGTACATGGCCAGGTAATAATGACTGCCGCGTGTATCCAGTTCACCTGCTTTGCGCGAGGGTGACTTGTTGTTGTTCAAGAACTGGCTGTTGGCTTTATCAAGTGCGGTCGCCATCACCAGGGCTTTATCGTTGCCGGTTTTGCGTGCGTAATCTTCCACTGAAACTGCCAGTGCGAGAAACTCACCGAGTGAATCCCAGCGCAAATGGTTTTGTTCCAGTAACTGCTGTACATGCTTGGGTGCTGAACCACCGGCCCCGGTTTCGTATAAACCGCCGCCTGCGAGCAACGGCACAATCGATAACATCTTGGCACTGGTACCCAGTTCTAAAATCGGGAACAAATCGGTTAAGTAATCACGCAATACATTGCCGGTTACCGAGATGGTATTCTCACCGGCTTTCACACGTTCCAGTGTGTAGCGAATAGCTTCAACCGGTGGCTTGATGAGGATTTCCAATCCATCGGTATCATGATCTTTTAAATATGTTTCAACTTTGGCAATCAGGTTGGCATCATGTGCACGGTTTTTATCCAGCCAGAACACAGCAGGCAGGCCGGTTAACCTTGCGCGATTAACGGCCAGCTTGACCCAGTCCTGGATCGGCAGGTCCCTTGTCTGGCACATGCGCCAGATATCACCCTGCTCAACTGTGTGCTCCAGCAAGGGATTACCGGCTGCATCGCTCACGCGCACCGTACCGTTGGCAGGTATTTCGAAAGTTTTGTCATGCGAGCCATATTCTTCAGCTTTCTGTGCCATCAGGCCGACATTGCTCACATTACCCATGGTGGGCACATCAAAGGCGCCGTGCTGTTTACAGAATTCGATTACGGCCTGGTAAATGCCGGCATAGTTTCGATCGGGAATCATCGCCTTGGTGTCATGCAGTTTGCCATCAGGGCCCCACATCTGTCCGGATGAACGTATCGCCGCAGGCATGGATGCATCAATAATCACATCGCTGGGTACATGCAAGTTGGTAATGCCCTTGTCCGAATTCACCATCGCGAGCTCCGGGCGTGTCTGGTACACCGCCTGGATATCCGCTTCGATTTCCTTGCGCTGCTGTTCCGGTAGCCCGGATATTTTTGCGTATACATCGCCCAGACCATTGCGGGTATCAACGCCCAGTTTTTCAAACGTAGCCGCGTGCTTCTCGAACACATCTTTGTAGTACACGTTTACTGCATGGCCGAAAATAATCGGGTCGGATATTTTCATCATGGTGGCTTTCATGTGCAGAGACAGCAAAATCCCTTCTGCTTTAGCATCCTGAGTGCTTTGCTCAAAGAAAGCACGCAACGGCCTGCAACTCATCACGGAAGCATCGATCACTTCACCTTCGTGCACGGATGTTTTTTCTTTAAGCACCTGGATTTCACCGTCATCGGCCAACAGCTCGATCTTGACGTCGCCGGCTGATGCAATGACTGCGGATTTCTCGCTCGAATAAAAATCACCGTCACTCATCGATACGACATGCGATTTAGAATCCGCCGACCACGCACCCATCGAATGCGGGTGTTTCTGCGCATATTCCTTAACCGGGCCGGCCACGCGGCGGTCCGAGTTGCCTTCACGCAACACCGGGTTAACCGCGCTGCCCAGTACTTTGGCATAGCGCGCCTTGATACTTTCTTCCTCGGCATTGGCCGGTTCCTCAGGGAAATCAGGAATGTCATAACCCAATGCCTGCAGTTCCTTGATCGCGGCATTCAACTGGGGAATGGAGGCACTGATATTGGGCAACTTGATGATATTTGCCTCAGGGGTTTTTGCCAGTTCACCAAGCTCGGCCAGGGCATCGCCCTGCTTTTGCTCAGCCGTCAAATTATCCGGGAAATTGGCAATAATCCGCCCCGCCAGGGAGATATCACGTGTTTCAACAGCAATGCCAGCCGCCTGTGTGTAGGCCTGCACGATGGGCAAGAAGGAATACGTGGCTAAAGCCGGCGCTTCATCCGTTTCGGTGTAAATGATTTTCGGTGCTGGCATTGTCCAAGTCTCTGAAAATGTGGTTATTTGGGCTCCGCCCGTGAGGGCGCACATTATATTTCAGATCGGCGACAGGTTCACTATGTTATAGGTACTGGGTACTGGGTACTGGGTACCGGGTACCGGGTACCAGGTACCAGGTACCAGGTGCCAGGTGCCAGGAATTTCCTGTCTGTAAGAATGGCGTTAGCCAAGATTGATTATTCACTGTTCATTATTCATTATTCACTATTCACTGCCGTATAGGATTAGCTGATGAAGCGCTTTTCTCTCACCACAAACAAAGTCCTGCTGATAATGTTGCTCCCGGCATTCGCCGCCTGCACACAGCAGGCGCCACAGACATTGGTCACAATTGCGGACGCCCGTGTGTATACAGCGCAATTTATTGATCATGGCGAAGCCGGTGACTCGGTTGGAGATGTACTGACATTTGATCAGCCTTTGCTGGATGAAGACATGAATGAAATCGGTAATAACAGTGGTGTATGTATACGTACCCGCATCGAACACAGCTTCCAGTGCCAGTGGACACTGACATTCGAAAATGGAAGCATCCAGGTTGCCGGACGTGAATTCGACAAGGGAACATCGATCATCAGCATTGTTGGCGGTACCGGCAGCTATTCAGGTATTAGCGGTGAAATGGAATCCACCAATAATAATGACGGCACCTTTACTCAAACGTTACGTTACTGGATCAAGTATTAAAATAGAAAAAGCCCCGCAATGCGGGGCTTTCTTGTAGTCCTATACTGCAGTGTTCGCCTAGAAATCTTCAGCTTCACCACCAGCGGCTTCAGTCAGTCTATCCTTGATACCTTCTGGCGCGCACATGATGCTCATGAAAGTTGCGCCGGTTTCACTGGCCATCATAGGCAGATGTGGCAAGCTGACAGCGATACGGAAACGAGCATATAATGCTTCCACATCATCGCCATATACGAGTATCTCGTATGGAAGATGAGCAGTCGAGCGAGGTGTGTCCTTATCAATTCGGCTCATAATGTATTCATCACCACTGCAGTCTTCTTCAGTCTTGCCTTTAAGGCCAACACCGATCAGGGTCATTTCTTCGCCTTCTGTATCCTTACCAACATTGATCTTGTAAATCATGGTAGTGGCGCCCTTGCCAGCTTTCAGACCGTCTTCAACAGCTTTCACTGCTTCATTATGGCTGCCATATGATGCCAGGTCGCTCGGATCATCAAAATATTCCATCATGAATGTGTAATGATATTTGCGCATGTCATCAGGTGTCAGCTCTTTATCACCGGAACTGAACTGCTTCTGTGCACCCAGCGCTGATTCGAGCTTGGCTGAAACTTTGTCGAGTTGATCATTCAGGCGATAGGCATTGGCCCAGTATTTTGGATTGGTATAAGCAACTTCAATATTGCCATTGTTGTCGGTAACTGAAGCGCGCATGGCTGCACCATAACCGCCACGCTCGGATTTTCTAGCTGCTTCTTTCAGCTCATGGTTGGTAAAGATAATAATTTCTGCACCCTTGTATGGTTTGTGGGTCCCTTCAACTGTAAATCCGGCATCGGTCAGTTTGTCCCATGTGGCAGTAACGGTACTTGCAAAGTCGCCAGGTCCTGATGATGCAAGAATGAAAGGTTGTACGCGTTCTGCCAGTGCGTTACCCGCCGCTACTAATGTGACTAGCCCGGCAATGGCTAGACTTCGTGTAATTTTTAACATTTTTGATCTCCTGTTGAGTGGTTTGGTTTGTTCTAATCTGTGGCGAAAAGTACATTCCAACTTATTCTTACTGGCCCTGATTGCGGGCAGTTATTAACTGTTACGACCTTGCTGAACCATTTCTCAGAGGCCGGAAAGAGGAGTTATAACGCCCCAGTGGAGTGCCTGTCAACGTTTTGTGCAATAAATCAGATAGTTGGAATACGTCCTGGTGGCAATATATGAAATAAACGCCAGAAAGCAATTGTTTCTAATAGGAGAGAGTATTGGTCTTAAAACCGGTTTTCCCGGCAAAATCCCCGCGCAGACGGCGATTCGCTGTAATAGGCATGCCCTGGTTGCTCTGAGTATTGCAGTCAATAGTAACTGACCACATTAACTTCCCCAACGCCTTTGATTTCCTGGTTCCTAGTCCCTAGTCCCTAGCACCTAGTACCTAGTACCTAGCCCCTGTATTTCAATGGCGCCTGCCCTTGTTGCCTCGGCCTTTTTCTTCTTCGAATGTAACCTTCAGGAACTTGCCTTCATATGCCTTGCCATCGAGTTCGGCGATAGCGGCACGGGCCTCGTGGCCTTCCATTTCGATAAAGCCGAAGCCTTTACATTGGCCAGAAAACAGGTCTTTAACGAGTTTCATGGAATGGACCTTGCCGAACTGTGAAAACAGCTCCTGCAGGGATTTTTCTGTTGTTGTGGGCGGTAAACTACCAACAAATAGTTTCTTCACAATTAAGCTCCTCTTGTCGTGTAAATAAGCAAACCCCGCGATACATCGCGGGGTTTGCTCAAGACAAAAACTCACAAACCGTTTAGGCCTGTACGTTTGTTGCCTGCGGGCCTTTTGGTCCGTTCTCTACGTCGAAGGTCACTTGCTGGCCTTCAGCCAGTGTGCGAAAACCTTGATTAGCGATAGAAGAATAGTGAACAAAAACGTCTTTACTGCCATCGGAAGGTGCAATAAAGCCGAAGCCCTTGGATTCGTTAAACCATTTAACGGTTCCTGTTGCCATGATAATTACCTCATTAAAAATTAAAAAAATAAAACGTATTACAAATCTTACGAGGAAATTAACAGGAGAAAACTTACAAAGAACTTCTGACAAGAACCAGGATAGAATGTAGTGCGATGTAAGTGTAACTGGTTTTTTTATCCAATAACACCACATATCACTATTTATAGGGTACATATACGGAAATTCAAGGCCAAAGTGGCAAAATAGAGAATATTGCTCTGTAGCCACCTTTACAGCAATACTTCAGGTATAATGCACCGCAACTTCTGGTGCACTTCGGTCTGCACCTGTTTTCACCGCGGTAATCCTACCCGATTCACCTCGAAACAAATATGTTTCCGCCTAGACCGTCCCATACCATGTGTATTGGGTAGGCCGATCCCTGGAGAACATCGTAGCATGTCATTTGAATCCCTCGGTCTCAGGGCCGAATTACTCCGTGCTGTATCTGAAAAAGGCTACAGCGCCCCCACACCAATACAAAAACAGGCAATCCCGCCGATCCTCGAAGGCCGCGACATCATGGGTGGTGCGCAGACTGGTACGGGCAAAACCGCCGGTTTCACTCTGCCGCTATTACAGCGATTAATGGCATCGACCGGGCCGGCAAAAGGCCGTCGTCCTGTACGTGCGCTGGTGCTTACACCAACCCGCGAACTGGCAGCACAGGTTGCCGAAAGCGTGATTACCTATGGTAAACATCTGCCGCTTCGCTCTGCCGTGGTATATGGTGGTGTCAGTATCAACCCGCAAAAACAGAAACTGATTAAAGGCGTCGATATCCTGGTAGCAACACCGGGTCGGTTGCTGGATCATGTCGGCCAGAGATCGGTTGATCTTTCAAAGGTAGACATCCTGGTACTCGACGAAGCCGACCGTATGCTCGATATGGGTTTTATCCGTGATATCCGCAAGGTGCTCGCACTGTTGCCAAAGCACAAACAGACATTATTGTTTTCGGCCACTTTCTCGAATGAAATCAAGAAACTGTCGAACGAGCTGCTCAACTCCCCTGCGTTGATTGAAGTCGCACAGCGCAATATCACTACGGAGCTCGTTACACAGGTTATTCACCCGGTAGACAAAAGCCGTAAACGTGAACTGCTTTCATACCTGATCGGTTCAAACAACTGGAAACAGGTACTGGTGTTTACCCGTACCAAGCATGGTGCCAACCGCCTTTCTCAACAGCTGATTAAAGACGGCATCACGGCTGCCGCGATTCATGGCAACAAGAGCCAGGGCGCGCGTACCCGGGCACTGGCAGAATTTAAATCCGGCAAGGTGCGTGTCCTGGTTGCAACGGATATCGCTGCACGCGGACTGGACATTAACCAGTTGCCGCACGTGGTGAACTTTGAATTACCTAACGTGGCGGAAGATTACGTGCACCGCATTGGCCGCACGGGCCGTGCCGGTAACGAAGGTGAAGCCATGTCACTGGTTTGTGTCGATGAAGCTAACTTACTTAAAGATATCGAGCGCCTGATAAAACGCGACATACCCAGGGATGTGATCGAGGGTTATGAGCCGGATCCTTCAATTAAAGCAGAGCCCATCAACAAGGGGCGTGGTAAACAGCCGCAGAAGGCAAGAAAGCCAGGTGGTAAGAAATCAGCATCGCCCTGGAGCAACCAGCGTCAATCTTTCAAAGGGCGTTCGAACAACCAGGGTCGATCCAGGAATCAATCCCAGAATCGTACGCGCCGCAGTTCACAACGAGCGGCTTAGTAACAGTGTGCTCTTTAATCCTGTTAACCAACAATTCATTGCCGGAATAGAACAATGCTAGCAACCGCAAACATCACTATGCAATTTGGCGCCAGGCCACTTTTTGAAAACGTCTCTGTCAAGTTTGGCGATGGTAATCGCTATGGACTGATCGGCGCCAATGGTTGTGGCAAATCAACGTTCATGAAAATTTTGGGGAACGATCTGGAGCCCAGCGCCGGCAACATCTCAAAAGATCCTAATGAACGCATCGGTAAGTTAAGGCAGGACCAGTTTGCTTACGAAGAATACGGCGTAATTGACACCGTCATCATGGGGCATGAAGAACTGTGGGCGGTTAAATCAGAACGTGATGCGATTTACACCAAAGCGGAGATGACGGAAGCAGACGGCATCCGCGCCGGCGAGCTTGAAGCTGAATTTGCCGAGATGGATGGCTACACCGCAGAGGCTCGCGCGGGCGAACTGCTATTGGGCGTCGGTATACCCATCGAACAACACAACGGCCCGATGAGCGAAGTGGCGCCCGGATGGAAGCTACGTGTGCTGCTGGCACAGGTCCTGTTCTCTGAGCCGGACATCATGTTGCTGGACGAGCCCACCAACAACCTCGATATCAATGCCATTCGCTGGCTGGAAGGTGTGTTGAACGACCGCAACTGCACCATGATTATCATTTCCCATGACCGCCATTTCCTCAATAGCGTCTGCACCCACATGGCTGATCTTGATTACGGTGAAATTCGTGTCTACCCGGGCAATTATGATGACTACATGATTGCTTCGACGCAGGTAAGCGAACGTTTACAGTCAGAGAATGCCAAGAAACAGGCACAGATTGCGGAACTCAAGTCCTTCGTCAGTCGCTTTTCCGCGAATGCCTCAAAATCAAAACAGGCGACATCGCGCGCCAGGCAAATTGACAAGATCAAGCTGGAAGAAGTGAAACCCTCCAGCCGTCAGAATCCTTATATCCGTTTTGAACAGGATAAAAAACTTCATCGACTGGCGCTGGAGCTGGAAGGCCTGGCTAAAAGTTTCGATGAAGAATTATTTAAAGGTCTCAGCCTGATGGTAGAAGTGGGTGAACGTATAGCCGTGATCGGTCCAAATGGTATTGGTAAATCGACATTATTGAAGTGCCTTGTAGGTGATCTGGAGCCAACAGCGGGTACTGTTAAATGGTCTGAAAATGCACAGCTTGGCTACTACGCGCAGGACCACGCTGCCGATTTCGAAGAAAACAAGAACCTGTTCGACTGGATGAGCCAATGGGGTAAAAAGAGTGATGATGAACAGATCATACGCGGTACCTTGGGCCGCCTGTTATTTTCCCAGGACGAAATTGAAAAATCCGTCAACGTAATCTCTGGCGGTGAACAGGGCCGCATGCTATTCGGCAAACTAATGCTGCAATGCAATAACATTTTGTTAATGGATGAACCCACTAACCACCTGGACATGGAGTCGATTGAATCTCTCAACCTGGCACTGGAGAATTACCCAGGCACGTTAATCTTCGTCAGCCATGACCGCGAATTCGTGTCTTCACTAGCAACACGCATTATCGAACTGACACCAACAGGTATCGTCGATTTCCACGGCACTTATGAAGATTACCTGCGCAGTCAGGATATAGGTAATAAATCCGCTACTGGATAGAAATGATGAACCGCAGAGACGCGGAGGCGCAGAGAAAAGATTAAAAAAATCTTTAGCTGCAATTAACGCGAAGAGCGCAAATATAAGCTGTAGTAGTTCAGACTTGATCTGACAGTTGTTGTCGATTTTCGTATAAGCGGAAAACCAGCCTATGTTAGAGGTTTAACATCCTGTTTTCTCGCAGAGGCGCAGAGCACGCAGAGAAAAACGATATTTTTAATGAATAAAAAACATGTGTTAGCTCTGCGCTCTCTGCGCCTCAGCGAGAGTAAATTCTTTTTACTTTGCGGGCTTTGCGCCTTTGCGAGAGTAAATATCTAAAGC
>CAZRKQ010000190.1:0-2836 GCA_964600755.1 uncultured Thiotrichaceae bacterium | reverse complement strand
TAGGGTGTATTTGTCACGGTCTGTTAATAAGACGACTGAACGAAAAAAGCCGAAGCGATGCTCCGGCTTTTGCATGATTGAGTATCAAGGATAAATGACTGTCAGGACGACTTACTTGCCTCGAGTCTGCTTTTCCTTGATCTCGTCAAGACTCTTACAGTCGATGCACTGGGTCGCCGTAGGGCGTGCCTCAAGGCGTTTCAGGCCGATATCAACACCACAGGTTTCGCAGTAGCCGTATTCGCCGTTGCTGATCATTTCGAGTGATTCGTCGATTTTCTTGATCAGCTTGCGTTCACGGTCACGGGTGCGCGATTCCAGGCTGAATTCCTCTTCCTGGGTAGCGCGGTCGGCCGGGTCGGGGAAATTTGCCGCTTCGTCCTTCATGTGGCCAACGGTACGGTCGACTTCGTCCATCAATTCCTTTTTCCATGCATTCAGTATTTCTGTGAAATGGGCCAATTGGCCTTCACTCATGTATTCTTCACCCTTTTTGACCTTGTAAGGCTTGAATTCGTGCTCGGTCAGTGGCGCAGCTTGAGGCATGAAACGCTCCGTATATATCTAGTGTTTATTTCAGGACGCGACTATTTATCACAGTTTGGGTATACAGTGCAAGGATTCTCAAATATCTATAATAGTTCAATTAGACAAAATTTCCCGAGAAATTTCAGTTCATCAGGAAATTTCAGGGGCCTCGACGAAAATCCTGTATAACAGCGGGATCGCGAACAGCGTCAACAGGCTGGAGAATGCCAGTCCCGAAACGATGGCCGTTGCCACCGGACCCCAGATCAGGGAGGTTCCGCCCAGCCCCAGCGCCAGCCCTGACAACCCCGCGATTGTCGTCAGGGTGGTGATTATGATCGGTATGACGCGTCTGCGTGCTGCATATATGGTGGCATGGGTAATCGTCATGCCCGCTCTAAGCCGATCGTTGGCTGCCGAAATAAGCACGATAGCGGCATTCACTGCGATACCTGTGAGCGCAATCAGGCCGAATACCGTGTACAGGCTTATCGGGTTCCCCGTCAGCAGCAGGCCGAGGGTAACGCCGGTGAACGCCATCGGCATGGTCGAGATGATAATAAAAGGCTGGAAGTAGCTCTTGAACTGGGTGCCGAGAATGACGTAGATGAGCAAAATTCCGAACATGAACAGGATCAGCATGGAATCAAGGCTTTCCTGCAGGTCATCGAGCTGGCCACTGTAATTGAGATCATTCTGCGGATATTGATTCGAAATTTCAGCCCATTTTTCTTTCACCAGGTTGTTCGCCTGAACTGTGTTCATAAGCCTGGTATCGAGATCGGCTTCGACAGTGATTGCACGACGAAAGTTGTAATGCCTGATATTACCGGGTCCCTGACCCGTCGAACTGTTAAGGAATGTGCTCAGCGGGCGGGCGCCGCCTGCCGGTAGTGCAATAGAAGTACGCAATACCTGGTTGATATCGTTCAACTCGTTTTCGACAGCTTTGACCCTGACTTCAAGTTCCTCGCCTTTGTCCTGCATACTGGCAACGATTTCACCATCAACCAGTAAACGCAGGTTGCGTGAAATGTCGGCAGGGGTGAGGCCGCTGTCACGCACGGCATTCATATCAAAAGTCAGGCCGAGTTCGTTGCGGCCTTTTGAGGCATCATCAGTGATGTCTTGAATTGCCGGTATCGAGCGTAATATATTTTTTAGCTGTTCGGCTGCGGATGCGATCTGTTGCAAGTCATCACCGCGAACTTTAATGCTGATGGGTTTGGCAACGGGCGGGCCGCCCGATAGTCTGTAGAAGGAAATATTCAACGGCCCCGGATGATCCGAAACCGTCTTGCGGATGATATCCAGCACCTCATCCACGCTCCTGAATTCGTTGTCTATGTCAGGTGCGAGACTGACAATAATCTGGCCGTATTGATCACCGAAGAGTGCTTCTGTCTCGGTAAATAACTGGCCGGCATAACTCACCATTGCGCGCAGCTCATCCTGGCGCACTTTCTCGCGCACCCTGGATTCGATTTCTAATGTCGTTTGCAGGGTGCTATCGAGAGGCGTACCCGGCGGCATTTCAATATTGACGTAAAACTTGCGTTGTGGATCGCTGGCGAAAAAATCGAATTTGACCATACCGCCAGCGACAGCACCGGCCGCAAAAAGAAATGCCAGGAACACAACGCCCATTGCCGTTTTGGGATAACGCATTACCTTGATCAGGGTGCGAATGTATTTTAGCTGCAAGCTATGGGTAAAGCGTCGTCGCATTGAATGAATGCCTGAGTGCTGTGAGAAGCTGGCCTTGCTGGCGAGTACGTGCGCAGGCAGCATCCAGTAGGCTTCAACCAGGCTGATCAACAATGCAATCGTGACCACCAGGGGTACAACCTTGAGGAACTGACCCATAATGCCGGTCATCAGCATCAACGGCGAAAATGCAGCAATGGTGGTAAACACGGCGGCTGTTACCGGTGCGAAAACTTCTTTCAACGAATCGATACAGGCGGTGAGGCGGTCAACGCCGTGGTTGAGTCTTTCGTAAATCGATTCAACCACCACAACTGCATCATCTACCAGCATACCCAGAGAAATAACCGCACCCAGCAACACCATCACGTTCAGGCTTTGCCCCAGTACGCCCAATGCCCAGAAGGTGCCGGCCAGAATAAAAGGGATGCCAATACTGGTCAGAAAGGCAATGCGAAACCCCAGGAACAGCCAGGTGACAAATAACACGAACACTAAACCGAGCAGGGCATTGTTCTGCATCACGCGAATCGATTTTTTTGTCAGTTCGGTAGCATCGTCTATCAGTGTCAGTTTTACCCCGGTGATGTCGCTGGTTTTG
>CAZRKQ010000189.1:0-17243 GCA_964600755.1 uncultured Thiotrichaceae bacterium | reverse complement strand
TTAACCGCTTAAACGCTAGAACATGAATGTCACATAGGCGCTGATTTCAAACATCCAGTCGTTTTTGCCATCCAGGTATTCGTCTTCCGGCGATTGATCATCCAGTGTTCTGGCCAGTCCCCTGACGCCCCATTTGCTTGTCGCACCCCGGGGATCGGACCAGTTCAACGGCCCCATCAATACCGAGTAATCGAGCATGACCTGCCACGGATAGGTCTGGTTGAACTGGCGATAGAAGTCATAGGGCCCCCAGGCATCCTTGTAGACCCATCCCTCTATCATATGATTGATGGGCAGCAGTAACTTGCCCTCGGCCTTGTAGAATTCCCTGGTAGGTCCTTCCGCGGTACCCGTGGATTGCTGGAAACCGCCTTCCAGGCGCAGGACTGTTTTGGTGCCAGCTTCAGAGTTAAAGATCATCCTGCTCGATAGCCGCCAGACATCTTCCGCCGGCAACCCCTCCCCGAATGCCGCATTTGTTCCTGCAGGCCTGAAGAAAAACTGATTTGAATCTGTAGCGCTAGGGTAACTCGTGTAATTAGCACCCAGGTTGAAGGCAAAACCAGCATCTTCACGATAATCATTGTCCCACTCGTAGAACTGGGTTTCAGGTGTCGGGTCGTAGGTGAAAAATATCTCGCCAGACCTGGCTTCCCTGTTGTCCAGCACCGCGAAAGCATCGTCATCACGGTTACGCGGTGATATGCCGGTATTCAAGGTGGCTCCGTTAGTAGAAGTGCACCTGTTATCTCCTGTAAGATTCGCAGGATCCGGGCATGATGGGTTTGCGTCGACCAGGTTGTCTCGATAAAGAACTCGCGGGAAAATCGTTATCTTACCCAGGTTCATCTGGACACCGGCATCGATTTCCTTTTTATTGCCGTATTGCGAGTAAGGCAGGTCCGTATGAATGATCAGGCTGTTCTGATTATAGCCATACTCCTTGTCGAGGGGATCACCGCCATCAGCAACCAGGCCACCGTAATCCATTCCTACATAAGCGCGCGATGAACCGATATCGAATCCGAGCTTCGCCTTGAGCCCTAGCGTGTCCTCGAACTCGATTTCATCGACAATGATATTGCCGTTCTCGTATCGATTATACTTATCGCCAATTTTTTCCGTGCTGGCCATGATACCGCCAAGCTCGAGGGTAGCACCGCCAAAATTAGTCCTCGAATACAGGGTCGTCTGCCGCGTCTGGACAGCAACAGCAGTCCCTGGCGCTTGCGTCTGATCATCCCTTCGAGCGACATCCTCGGAATGAATAAATGCCATCTTGTTTCTGCCAAGATCAAACTGGTACTTCAGCATGGCTTTCGGGTTGGCACCCCAGTAGACTTCAGGCCCCATCAGGAACTTCAAGCCATCAAGATATTCCTTGCCCTGGAATTCCGCTCCAAAAGGGGCTTTTGAATTCCAGATATCCTGTCCTTTCATGTCCGTGGTTTCTCTCAGCAGGCCATAGAAGTCGCCTTCATGGCCCCAGTGATAGCGCGGCACATGGTAAAAAGTAAGCAAATCATATATTTTAGCTGTATATGTGCCGTCGTAATCATAAATCTCGATGCGTTCATTATCAGTAACCGTCTTCTCAAAGACCAAGATGCCGTCCTGATCTTCCCCGGTCGTTACCACCTCGTATGAACTGCATCGGTCCCCATACTTGAATTCCATAATTCTGTCCGGGCAATTACCAAGAAGGTTTATCGAAAACTGGCCGGAGATATTCTTGGTCGGATTGAACGCGAAATCGACAAACACTCTCTGTGCATTTGAGTTTTCAACACCATCCTCACCTTCTTCATCGATATCACTGGAAAAACCATTGCCCAAAAATTCCATTTCAAGGCTGCCGCCTGTCAATTCAAATTTCTTTTTCTCCTTGCTTTCACTCTTGAGCGCACGTACATCAGATTTCAAAGCGTGAACGTCCATATCAATGTTCTGAATTTCCGTATTAATTACTTCGGTCTTGTATATATAGGGATCGATCCGCCATACTTCCGTTAACACATCGTAGGCCATGCGAGGCACCGCTTCGTAAACACCATCAGCGTTGGCCGTACCCAAACTGGCAATCCCCCACCATTCCTCATTCATGTTGTTCTGGCCTTCGACATAATCGTAGGTATAACCGCCATTGGCCCATGAGGCATTGCGGTCGTGGATATCCAGATTTTCCGTCTGTTTATACTTCCACCATTCATCGCGCCACTCGAAGACGAAACCGCCGATTGAGTTGCCTATACGGCCGTTACCATGGCTCTGGTTATACATTTCCTGCCACTGCCCTTTGAGGAAGCTGGCCTGCGCCGCCTGGTCTTCTGCAAAGTTTTTCGCATTGAAGGCATCGGCGCCGAATTCAAAAAACAGAATTGGCAGATCAAGCTTTGCATCAACGTCTTGCCACAAAGCTCCAAAACTGATCCCGCGGTAAATATTCGTGCCGAGTACATCCAGTTCGGTAACGTATTCCTTGATCAAGTCGATGTACTGGATATCACCATTGACAATGGTGAATGGGCGACTGGAGTCGATGGCCTTGCCAGCCGTTATTATTTCGTTATACAGGCTGTAAAGGTACCTGGCTTTTTCTTTTTGCTTTTCGCCATCCGGCAGGTTTTCTATTTCAAAGCTGGCTGACCACTCCAGGCCGTAGTTACTCTCGTTACCGAGTGCAAACATCAGCACGCCAGGTGTGTTTTTGAAGTTTTCAACGATCTCGAGAACATCTGCTTTCAAGACCTCACGTGTCCTTGGGTCTGAATAGTCGGTTTGCGGTTTCCATGCACCATCGATTGTTGCACCATAGCGCCCCATCAACGGATTGATCGCGGTCATAATGCCGTATTCCTCATAAATATAGGTCACCCACTTCGGAGGAATTGTGCTGAATGCACGGATGGCATTGACACCAGCTTTCTTCATCAGACCAAAATCATGCTCGAGCACTTTTTTTATGAATTCATCTGACTGCCCCCACAGGTTATAGGTATAGTTTTCTCCTCTTGGCGAATAACCCCAGACGACACCTTTTACATAAAAATCCTGACCATCAACCATAAGCTTCCAGCCATTTGCATCCCTGTATGTCGTAACCTTTTCTGCACCCTGGGCATGGATTTCGACTGGAATAGAGATAATGAGTACAGCGATATAAAGACAGATGAATTTCTCTATCAATTTCATATTTATTGATTTCGCCATTTCTCTACCTCGACCATATATGCTCACTTATTTAAAAATACCGGTCATCATTAACCAGAAAATAAGCATTTGTTTCAAACATTTATATATGTGCTATATAGCAGTTTGCATAAAACACCAGGGTTTGTCAATGAATAATCTCATTGCCTGTATGTTGATTACCATCCCGTATTGTTTTCTTTATTTTCAATTACTTATTAAGCTTTTCTGATTTATACACAGCATAATTAATCAGCACTATTGTTCCTTGCCTCTACTTTTATCAATAAGGTATTATTTCGACGTGTAAATCACCCAGCAGATAGCTTTTATCTTTCCCATTACATCTGCACCCTCACGGTCTGCAATGCATTCGCCTCAATTGTGACAGCCGCAAATTGGCGACCGATCTGCAACTGATAATCAACCGGTTTTTTTGTCGTATTTAAAACCTGGACACTCAGTAACATGTTGTCATTGAGTGATGCACTGGCATGAATGGCGTCATCGTCTAATTTTTCCAGACTGGTGGTCGTCGTAACGGCTTTATCACCCGGACGGATGGTTCTACTGAACTGTGACAGCACATAAAAAACAGGCGTGTAATAAACATAAGCTGTAGCAGTATCTATCATTATTGGCGCACCACAATAATTGCCGACGTGATTCGGACCGCCGTCTTTGTCTAAAACAATATTCCAGTCGATCCAGCCCGATACCCAGTGATTCAAACTGACAATAATATTTCTCGCATAACGATGTACCGGCGTATAGACAGGATGATCTGCCGCATTGACGCCCGCCCAGGTTGCAGAATATGCCCAGTCAGTCGCATTGTCGTTCCACCAGAAGGAATCATTATTGAACCAGCCGGATTCTTTAAACCGCACGGGGTCAGTTACACCCGGAGGTGCGTCCTTGCCTAAATCATCGATCGTGCCTTCGGTGTGTATAATTTCATATTGAGGAAATGCATTATGTACCCGCTCAAAAGCATCTTCATGTACTTTGAAGGTACTCTCATACCAGTGAACGGCTGCACCATATAGATACTTTGAGGTTTCATCATCGTTATAAAGCACCTGTGCCCAATGCTCCAGGCCAACTCTGTTATGGTCATAGATCAACAGCTTCACATCAGCATGATTACTGTGATGCAATGCCGGGCCTAAATGATGTTTGATAAAATCATTCTGTGATTCAGCAGTAAAATGCATACTTTCCCACTGACCGTTATTACCATTGGGTTCATTCACAGGTGTAATACCCCAGATTTTTACCCCTTGATTTTTATAATGCTCAAGATACTTGATGATGTAGTCGGCATAATATTGCTCATAGCCTTGTTTTAAAATGCCACCGCTGCCCTGGTAATTATTTTGCTTGCTGCCCGGGATATACCAGTCCTCGATATCCTTCATCCAGGCCGGCGCTGTCCATGCAGACGCGATAATTTTAAAATCAGAATCATGTTGTTGATTTTTTATCGCATACGCCTGTTTGATCATCGGCAAAACATCGAATTCAGTATCCTGGATTCCCGGATATTTTTTCTTACTAAAACCATCAATATCAGGTGTAATAGAAAAATGAACCAGATTTTTATCGTCTTTAATGTCATCATATGAATAGCCCCCTTCTACAGAAAAGTCACTAGCACCGATCACGGTCCTGGCTAATGAAAAATTCGCTCCCTGCTCGCTATAGATGCGATTCATTACTTCCTGTCGTTTATCTTTACTGAGATGTGCAAGTACAAAGGCGGATGATTCAGTAAAAGAGGTGCCTATACCATGAAGCGTTTGTTTAACGATTTCCGGTCGAACATGGATGACGTTTCCGTCGGCCTGCCCAAATGTAAAATCAACATTTTCTTTACTGGCGAGCCTGTCACCTTTCTCTGATGTCAGTAGAATTTCAGATGTCGATGTCAGGTTGTAATGTGTGGTACTGATATCAAGTATCTCGCCGCTTCCGGAAATTAACGCAACAGCAGTTACCAGCTTAAACATCTGCAGTCATGTTATTGACTAAACACACTAAGTGGTGCCGCTATCAATTGCTGGCTCACCCTTAGCCGCCCGACCATTAACTCCAGGTTCGCCACGACGCTGCTCCAGTTGCAACCTGATTTCGTGCGCCTTTTCTTCGGTAATCGGGAATGCATACACTGCCCATATCGCAAGCGCGGAGCTTACAAGAGGAACGGCCACATCAAACAGACGCATCAGAAAAATAGCGCGCTCGGTTTGATTGCCATTAAGCTCTACATCAAAACCCGTCGCATTGAGCAAAAAGCCACCCCCGGCCAGCGCTAATGCCATGCCAAGTTTTACGACCCACCAGTAAATCGAGCCGAACATACCTTCACGTCTTTCATAGGTATTGAGTTCGTCAAGATCACACACATCGGCGATCATAGAACCCATCAAAGTGAATAAAGCGCCCAGACCAAACGCCATGAATGGCGCTGGCACTAACAATAACCATGGAATCTCCGGGTTGTAACAGAACCACTTCAAGGCATAACCAAACATGGAAATACTGATTGCGATGAAGAAGGTCCGTCTTTTGCCTATTTTTGTCGATAACCAGGTCACCAGAAAAATGACACAGAACGTAGACACCGCACCAACCGTACCTGACCAGCCGGCATATTCGGCACCCAGCTCCTGATCACCGCCAAACACGTAATAAATGATCACGTAAAACTGGAAAGATGAAACCAGCATGAAGCCGTTGAAGACCAGAAAAGTCGCAGCGCACAATTTCAGGAACGGGCTGACTTTCAGTGTTGCGACGAAGCCATTAATAAAATCAATAATATTTTTCTTAAGAGCCTGTGCCACTGAATCGACTTCTTCACCCTCTCCAACAAGCTCTTCTCTAGGAGGCGGATGTTTAAACCGTTCACGTAAAAATATCGCGGGTAGAATACCAACAGCGATCGTTAAAACAGCGATACCGATGGCAAGATAAGAGGCACCATCAACGATATCGTCAAAAAAATCAGCCTGCATCATCAGCAGAAACCATGGTGAAACCACGTAGGCCAGCTGCCCCATAAAATTTTGCACCCCCATGAGCCTTGTACGCTCGTGGTAGTCAGGCGTTAATTCATATCCCAGTGCCACCCATGGCGTAGCGAACACGGTATAGCCCAGGTAGAAAATGAATGAGCCGATTAAAAAGAACCAGAAATAATAGTTATCGCTTTGTCCTCTGGGTAATTGCCATAACAAGGCAAAAACCACACCAGCAATTATTGCACCTATGAAGATATAGGGTCGTCTTCTGCCCCAGCGAGAGCGGGTATGATCGGAAATGTATCCCATCAAAGGATCAGTGATGGCGTCTGTCAAGCGAGGTAAAGCACCCAATAAACCGACCAGCGCAGGATTCATGCCCAACCCCAGGTTGAGTACGATAGCCATACCGCCTATGGCAGCAGCGAGCAGGTTATTAACAAACGCACCGAAACCATAGATCACCTTGTGCGGCAGAGAAATACGATCTTCTGGTGCGGTTTTATAATGCTTCATTGCTGTCACGCGACTTCTGCTCCTGTGCTTAATGCTCAATTACATTTAATTGAAAACAGTTATCAGTGACATATCTCAGGGACACTGACTGCAATATTGAATGTCGAAGTAAATGATCTTCATAGAGTCATGCCTGCTTATTAGTAATGGCGATTTGATGTCGCCGGGCACTAAGGTGTACCTATAGACAGACTCGCGTCATCCCAGAAAATGGAGCCGCCGCCCTGGCCAATGTCGATATGTAACAACAATATCTGGGCTTCTACCGTTCCCGCAGGTGCTACCCCCGAAATTTCCATCAGGGTCCAGTCGGTAACTTCGCCACCGTCCTGCGGTAGCAGCTGGTAAGCCTGGTTGCCAGCAGTATCTGCAAAGATCTCCTCAACACTGATAACGCCACCGCTCGCATCAAGGTAAGCAATTTGCAGAAGTGCGAGATTATTAAACGGATCGCCCAACCAGCTCATGGCATACACCGATGCGTTGACAGTATCGCCAGCCGCCGCCGCAACTTTTTGTGTGGCACCACCATCGCTGCCGTACTGTTTCAGCACCTGGCTGCCACTATGTGCAGTCGGGTTAACGAAGCCGCCGCCGGGCAGAAAATTGTTGCTGGTCGTGAAGCTGGCATTAAAACAGCTCCAACTGTCCGAACAGGCAATATCACCGGCCGATGCGTCCGGCGATTCAAAACTGGTGTTCGTCAGCAGGTTTACGCTGCCACTGGTAGATGGACCGAAATGGATATCATCGAAATACAAGGTACCGTCTAGCAAGGTCGGAGGCACTGATGTCGACCCCGTTAGCTCCGATGATGCATTCCAGAAACCCAGGTAGACAATATCGGTTAGATCCAATGCCACAGGATCTATAAACTCAAGCAGTGGTATCTCATAGACAAACCAGTCGCCGTTCTGGCCCACAGTCGGCGTCGGCGTGTAATTCGACAGGAAGACCGAAGATCCGACACCTGTCGAGGTTTCCATCTTCACTTCCAGGTCTTTAAATCCGCTAGCCGAAGAGGTATTGATTCCAAACTTCAATGCTTCATAGCCCGAGATGTCAGCAGCGGGTATTGCAGGTGCAGACGCACCTGTAGACAGGCTCGCGTCATCCCAGAAAATGGAGCCGCCGCCCTGGCCAATGTCGATATGTAACAACAATATCTGGGCTTCTACTGTTCCCGCAGGTGCTACCCCCGAAACTTCCATCAGGGTCCAGTCGGTGACTTCGCCGCCGTCCTGCGGTAACAGCTGGTAAGCCTGGTTGCCAGCAGTATCTGCAAAGATCTCCTCAACACTGATAACGCCACCGCTCGCATCAAGGTAAGCAATTTGCAGAAGTGCTAGATTATTAAACGGATCGCCCAACCAGTTCATGGCATACACCGATGCGTTGACAGTATCGCCAGCCGCCGCCGCAACTTTTTGTGTGGCACCACCATCGCTGCCGTACTGTTTCAGCACCTGGCTGCCACTATGTGCAGTCGGGTTAACGAAGCCGCCGCCGGGCATAAAATTGTTGCTGGTCGTGAAGCTGGCATTAAAACAGCTCCAACTGTCCGAACAGGCAATATCACCGGCCGATGCGTCCGGCGATTCAAAACTGCCATTCGTCAGCAGGTTCGTGCCACCGCCACCGCCAGCTGAACCGAAGTTGAAGACAAAGCCATTGTAATCTGCGCCAGGTCCCGTACTTATATAATTAGCTTTGAGGGAGACAAAACCTTCCAGGGCGACGTCCGTACTGTTCTCATTCGTGAGAGTGTTTTTGCCACCAAAATCCGCGACGTTTATGATTTCAGAGTAGGCTAATACAGGATCGATGTTGGTCTCTGAGTACACACCAAGCGGTTCAAGAGGTGTGCCACCAATCGTATAGGTTCCATCTCCACCGATAAGCTGGTAAACCCTGACATAATCTACCAGCATTGTCTGGGGCCATGTCTCACTGCCATCAGGTGGTGCATTATTACTACCAAGTGTTCCACCCATCGCCACGTTGAGTATCAGGTAAAACTCTTTCAAGAATTCATCCATTGTGCCCGGATCGATAGCCAGGTTGAAATACTCGATGCCATCAATAAAACCGGCAATTCCATTTGAATCCCATTCTGCGGAGAAAATATGATAATCATCACCCAGTGACTCACTAAAGGTGAGGAACTGGCTCACAAATGTCCAACCCTCATTGTCTGGAAAACATACATCTGGCGTAGCCGGGCTCTGTTTTGTCTCATCACACCAATGCATGGTGAAGTGCGTTGTGAATTCATCAGAAAATGCGTTATGCATCTCCATGACATCGATTTCGCCCGTGAATGGCCAACCTACATCAGGGAAATTGGCACCCAGCATCCAGAATGCCGGCCAGGCACCGTTGCCAACCGGAGGCTTGATCTTTGCTTCAACTTTTCCGTACTTGAAACTGAATTTACCAGGCGAACTGACTTTGCCTGAAGTGATAGTGTCATCGCGCACGCCACACGTTGGGGCTGTAGGACAGTCTGCAGTCAGCACCAAATTACCACTCGCTACTTTGACGTTGTCCGGAGAAGCCGTATACAACTGCCACTCATTATTGCCCCAGCCATCATTATTGGGTCCGTAACCGGTTTCTATGATCCAGTTTTGAGCAGCGGGAACGCCATCGACATCGAATTCATCCGACCAAATCAATTCGTATGCTGACGGATTTGTTGTCTGAAGGTTGATGTCATCAAAATAGAAAGTCCAGTTGGGTGCGTCACCAGCCGCATCGCCAGCATTACCATTGTCAAAAATCAAGGTAACTTCCCTTACGTCTGGTCCAGTTAATCCTGTAAAGTCAAAGGCCAGTTCTTCCCATGTACCAGAACCAGAGTGGCTTACCACCTGCTCAACGTTCAATCCTTCGAGCTTGAAAGTGACCGGTACGGAGCGTGAAGCCCAGACCTTCATGGTAAAGATGCTTCCGTTGGCAAAATCAATCGTGCCCAGGGTGAGCGTACTGCCGCCAAAGTCATCGCCAGCAAATTTCTGCATTTGCGCAACTTTGGCACTCGTATTAATTCCACTTGCATCAGGGTTGCCAATAATCGTGGCGACACCACCTCCAAAGTCAGTGAAGTAGTACGGCGCACCGGCATCCTCAAAATCTACTGGAAAACTGGCTACGCCGGGGTATGGAGGGTATTGCGGCGGGAAAGACCAGGAAAAAGTATCTGAACCGCCTAATGTCGTATAGGTAATATAGAAGTTATCCAGTGCAGTCGTTTCGCTAACAACTGTGTTGGCTGGAGCGATTGCAGCAACGACCGCTGTGACCGCCGTAGTAAAATCCGCAGACGAAAGAGTAAAGTCCAGGGTTTGACCGACTGCCGCTGCCTGGGTAGCAGCGCTAATGGTGATCCCATTGGAATAGTCGGCATCCGCATCAATACTTTGTAAGAAAACCAGTTGATTAGTAGCTGCCTGATCTAATGGGTCAGCACCGCCAGTGAGCTCAACAGGCGTTATAATAGCTGCCCCTTCCACGGTACCGAGAACGATGCCGCCAACAGAGAAAGTAACCATTTCACCATCTAAATACTGAAACTCACCATTTGCATTAGTGACACCTGACTGCGTCGCAGTCTCGAAACTCACACCCTCTATCGCCGAGTTCAACAGTACGCCTGTTAACACAGGGGCTGCGTCTGGTTTCGCGAAATGAACATCATCAAAATACAGGGTAGTGGCAAATAGCGTCGGCGCTACTGCAGTCGATCCCGTTTCCGTCGATGATGCATTGAGGAAATCCAGAGAAATCATCCTGGCTTTATTCGGCCCCGCAAAATCAGCCAGCGGTATTTCATACAGATCCCAGCCGGCAATAGCGCCAGGTGTCGACGTATAATTCGACAGGAACACCGATGCGCTGGCTCCGGTGTTATCCTCCATCTTCACTTCCAGGTCCATTAATCCGCTGGCCGCGGTGGTATTGATACCGAACTTCAGTGTCTCATAGGTCGAGATGTCTTCACCGGCACCGGACAGGTCTTTGGCTCCAGCCAGGCTCACGTCATCCCAGAAAATAGAGCCGGCTTGAAGTAGTGGATCAGTATTAAGCTGGATGTGTAACAGGAAAATTTCGGCCGAGACGGTACCCGCCGGTGCGGTTTGCGTAATTGTTAACTCGGTCCAGTCGCTTATATCAGCACCGTCCTGAGGTGGCAGGTAGATATTTGTGCTGTCATCTGTGGAGTCAACGAGTAGCTCGAAGGCTGGACCAATTTGAGTACCGCCGCCAGCCTGGCCACCGGCGGCGTCCCAGAAAGTCAGTTGCATGATACCGATGTTATCTGTAGCCAGGGGATCAGGCGCCCAGTTCATCACATGAGCGGTCGCGGTATAGCTCTGGCCAGCCACCACATTATTATCGGGCTGGTAAGCGCCGGTTGAACTATCAAAGGTGAACGGACCGAACATGGTCAAAGACTGTGAACCGCCGGCATCATGTGAAACCGGTCCAAAAGCGGGGCCGGCGGTGTTATTCGTGAATGCAAATTCGAATGTCGTCCAGCCAGTACAAACATTGAGGTTCGCACCGTCGTTACAACGGACATTCCCCGCAGAGGCGTCATCCGCCTCAAATGTGGCATTGATCAGACCGAAGAAGGTAAAGGCAAAGCCATTCTCATTGCCGCTGGAAGGTACTGAGAAGTCAGCCTGTAGAGAATTTACGCCCTCCAGTGCAGTGACTGTCTGACCGAATCTGTCCGTCAGGGCTTCATTGTTGATGATTTCAGCGACGGTTAATTCAGGATTGACGTTGGTTTCCGAGTACACACCCAGCGTTGACAGTGCGGTGCTGACCGTAATGTCGGCCGTGTCAGAACTTGCCACTCCGTTAGCATCGGCATAAGTCGCTGTTAATACATCGCCTTGTTTGATTGCGATGGTATTACTGGTGTCATCGGTGTCGCCGAATTTGACAACATTCTCACCTTGTCCGGCTTCAACATCCAAATCAACACTGATCGTGTCTGTGCCATTATTTACAGTAACAACAACTGTCTTAAGCCCAATGCATTCGTCTGCTACCGAGACTACCGCTAAAGTTGTACTTTCGGGGTAGCTGTCCGAATCAAAACCAACGGCACCGGCAGCCGGACATGCCTCGGCAGCAACAGGCGTGGGACCATCGCCCTGGCCGCAGCCGGAAGAAATCAGGGAAAATACAACAATCGTGAATAACTGGATTAGATGTGAAAATCGTTTGCAGAGCATTGATAAATCTCCAAATACCTCGTTGTATCGATGATACTGGCACAGCTACATGCCATTAAATTGACGATATACGACAATCAGATGACAGCCGACGTCAGCTGCTACGCAGATGGCCCAGCAATCAGGATATGCTCCTGCATAAAATACAAGGCGGCATCTGCTATATAGCACAATAAACCGAGGCACTCGGACAAGTCAAGTAATTTTTATGGTTTCTTTAAATCTAATTCTTTCCAGGAAAAAATCGATTGTTTTACGCTGTAATTTATACTATTGTGATAACTGCTATGTAGCAGTTTATTTACGGCTAACGAGTGAATATTTTCAGCTCTATTTTGACCAACTCGAGTAGCCGCAGGTAAAACAGATTCCAGGTATGTTGCTGATTTGATTGAATGATTAACTACATTATACGGTACAGTAGCGACATGAAAATTGACGATGAATTATATTTTCAAAAAGTTCGACTGATAAAAAAACAGGTTTGTTCAGCATCCGCAAACCCGTAAACTATCATTCTCAACCTGGCTGATAAAACAAGTAATTAACTAAAAAGCGCCTCATGAGACTATAAATTATGGATAAAGTCACACCAAAATATGTCCTGGTACAAGAAAAAATCAAAGACGCTATAAAACATCGAAAAATTATCGATAAGCTACCCGGCGAAAGGACACTGGCGAAAGAGTATGGATTTTCATACATGACAATAAGAAAGGCGGTAGACAATCTTGTTGCGCAGGGTTTGCTGTATAAAATCCCAATGAAAGGGACATTCGTCGCCGATCGTAAAACCAGTAAAAAGAAAACAAATATAATCGGCTACTTTCTTGATAGCAGTATAGTCGCCGGATTAACCAGCCCGTATTACTCACTCATATTTAATGCACTTCAAAGAGAGGCAACAAAACACGGTTATTCAATAATTTATTTTACAGATATTGGCGACTCCAGTTCATACAGACATATGAATAATATTGACGGCGCCATTATCAGTTGCTTCCCTCGTATTGAACATATCGTTCATGAAATTAATCAGCACATACCTGTGGTTGTGATAGACAATAGCTCATCTGATAAAACTATACCTTCAGTTATTATTGATAATTTCAATGCAGTCAGGGCATCTGTTCACTATCTGTGCTCTATAGGCCACAAACGCATTGGCTTCATGACAGGACTGGAAGATTCAGATGTCGGTAAAAATCGATACGCCGGTTATAGAAGCGGATTAAGCAATCATGGGCTTAAGATGAACGAAAAACTGGTTTTTAAAGGAGACTATTCTTTTGAGTCTGGTGCGAAAGGCGCCGATTATTTCTTGTCATTAAAAAATCCTCCAACCGCGATTATGTGCGCAAATGATGCGATGGCAATCGCTCTGATTAGACAAGCAGTACAACGTGGCTTGAACGTACCGGATGATCTCAGCGTAATAGGATTTGATGACATCGCAGTTGCCTCGCAAATTACCCCAGCATTAACCACTCTAACGGCACCTATAGATAAAATAACAGAACTGGCGTGCAATATGCTGATCAGCTTGATCAAAGGTGAAAAATCTGAAAGCAAGCACATCGCCTTACCTGCCGAACTTGTTATCAGGGATTCCTGTACCGATGTAAAAAATACTGTCGCCGCCTGATCGGTTTATTCTGAAGCACTGGATAAACCTGTATAACTCTGACTCTTCATTATTTATAAACCTGACTCAGGATTATCTTTCAGTCAGCAACACACCGCACCTTGCCTTATCTCTTGATTTATCACCTATTGCGGCTAGATATTCATAAAATAATTAAGCACAACTCAACGCCCGTATGTTCATACAGCAGTATGCAATACCTGCCGACACTGTTAATTTAACCGACATCTCACATTTATCCGATTTATGCCCTCGATGTATCATCTATTTATCTGATATTAATGATAATTATTTATATTTACGTGAACAGCCTCCCCTATAACGCAACAGAATTTTGTCGTAACAATTTACATATTAGCAAACATTAATTTACGTCAAATTCCTAAATTATCTACGTATTCAGCTAGTTATAATTTCTGGCATGGTTTGTGCTGCTATATAGCGTATATAGATTATTCTATATAGCAATGTCACGTGAGACTGCTGCAATACAATGATGTGCTGCTGAGTTCTGGTCTGATCCTGGCAATTTTATAGCGAACTACGCCGAGGCAGGTCCGCAACGGCAGTTAAAACATAGGATAAATAAAATGATTACAAGATTTACGAAGATAGCCGCACCAGTGGCACTGCTAATGTTTGCTGGCACGGTCCAGGCCGTTCCGGTAGAGCTGGCGCTCAATGGTGGCTTCGAAACCGGTGATTTCACTGATTGGACCGAGTTTCCAAGTGCGTTTGGTCCAGCGTCAGTTCAAAGCACCACCGTCAGTTCCGGCACTTACGCGGCTTATTTACCTTGCAGCGTTGAAGCAGCTTGCGATCAGGTCATTAAGAACGCCAACATTGGAATAGGCGTGGTAAACCCCTTTGATACGGTCACCGTATCGTTCGATCTGAATAACACCGCATCTGCTGGAGGCGTCGTTTTCGTAGAATTGTTCTCCGAGCTTGATGGTGGCGGTACATCCAAGTCTGAAATACTTTTGGTTAACGCCACTGGAACAAATGGATGGGAAAGCTTTTCGATCGACGCAGTACTCGGGCCTGATGTTAGTGGAGGCATAACGGTGCAACTGAAGGCGGCATGTGGGCCTGTTACGGGTTGCACATCAGAGGCTTACTTTGACAACGTCTCCGTCACCGTTGAAGCTATCCCGGTTCCTGCCGCCGTCTGGCTGTTTGGCTCCGGTCTTATCGGCCTGGTCGGTGTAGCAAGAAAAAAGAAAGCAGCATAGCAAACTTCCACTCTTTTCCGGTGGCCGGATCCGACCCACCATAAGAGTTTACTACACGAGTCACCACTAAAGCGGTGACGCTGGCTATCAAGAACATGTAGTCCGATAGCTGGCGTCACCCGTTTTGTTACTGAGTAACATGACGCGAAATCAGGAAAGAGCCTTGGCAGAAAACTATTGCATACAGGTGTTGAACAAAAATGGTGAGGCACACAATAACCTCGCTGGAAAGTCCTTTTATATTGAAAATATTGGTAAAGGCGGGTTTCGTTTTTTATCAGATGAGAATTTTGAACTTGAAGACAGGGTACAGGTAATGCTGCGTTTTCCAGATAACCACTCACAGGAAGTATCAGGTCGGGTCTGTTACAGCGATGCCATCGATGATGAAATTACCGCATACGGTTTCAGTGTTATCGATGGCTTTTATTCACTACTTGTTCATAGAGCGCAAGCTCTGAATGGATAATTACATTTAATTTGATTTTCCTGAATATGGTTGGGTGCGGATAAGTAAGCGCTGCTTCAGCTGATAGTGATGCATTAATAAAAATAATCTTTGGCTATCAGAACTGAATTCATCCAGTATCAGATTAAATAACAGGGTATTGACTCATCAACAGATCAGTACAGACAGTTTTTTATCGCCTGTGCATTACTGGCAGTATCAATAACTATTACCCCCCTATCGATAGATAGCCTCAACAATCTCGAACTCAAATGCAACAAATACCGGCATCGATACCATAACGGGCAATCGTATATTTAATTTAGACTAGAACTAACAGTACAACACAACCGGTATTGATGCCATTGAGATTATCTACAGCATCATCACCCTGGTTTAGCTTTTCCACTTTGTAGGCTTGTCGCGCCGCCACGACCAGAAAAGAACACATTACAACTCGATAACTATCTCTTCTATATAGCATCATGCGATTTTTACCGACACTGTAAACATACTCGACAAATTACATTTACCTGTTTTATAGACATTATAAGTATTCTATCTAATTGTATTTAAATGTTTTTATTTCATGTTCTCGTTCCAGGATGCGACATAAGTTTGTCGCGATACTTTACACATTAGAAATCATTAATTTAAGGACTTTTATCAAATAATCTGTTATTTCAATATGTTATAAATACTGGCATGATTCATGCTGCTATATAGCATATATAGTTTTTACTATATAGCAATGTCACGTGAGACTGTTGCAATACTATGAAGTATTGCTGTGTTTTGGTCGGAACCTGGCAATTACATAGCGAAGCACAGCGAACCACGTATTGAGACGGGTTCATTAACTAACCAATAGAGGTATAAAAATGTTACACAAGAAGATTCATAAAGCCAGTCTGGCAGCTCTTGTCCTGACTGCTGCAATCGCTTATGCACCTTCCGGCAGTGCGGCACTACTCAACGGTTCATTTGAGTCTCCCAACGCATCTTCCGGTGATGAGTATTGTTCTGACGATTGGGGTTGTTTTAATCAAACCTACACAAGCAGCAACCTTCATATGCCCGGCGGTGGCTTTGTTAACCCGACCGCACATAGTGGTGACCAGGTGTTGAAACAGTTTGGTTTTGATGGTGGTGCCACCCAACGAATTACAGCATCGGAAGGCGATACCGTTGAGGCATCTGTATATGCCATGAACTGGTCCGGTGATGAGTTCAATAATCTTGCTCTTTTACAAATTGCTTACTTTGATGACGGCGGTGGCTTTCTCGGTGTTGATGAGGTCTTCGCTGACTCACTAGGCAACCAGGATTACCTACTGACTCCTCAGGACGGCGGCGAAATCTTCGACTGGACCCTGATGGAAGTTTCGGGGGTAGCACCAGCCGGCACTGCCGAGGCCCAGATCTTGTTATTGCATATCTTAACTGATGGAACCCCTGCTAGCGGATCCATTTTTTGGGATAGCGCGAGTCTGACTGCTACACCAGCAGTAATACCTGTACCAGCTGCAGTCTGGTTATTCGGCTCTGGCTTAGTAGGCCTTGTTGGCGTAGCTCGTCGCCGCAAGAGCTAAGGCACACATTCTCCAGGAGTGGCGGCGCTGGCACTCAACCCCAGGGGTTCGGGTGCTGGCGCTGCCTGGTGAGACTAAAGCAGCATAGCAATATTAAAAGTGATCTCGTCGATCTAATGGAGAGAGGATGGTGGTACTGGCTTTGCTCAATAACATAAATATAATTTTTAACTACAAGGATATAAATGATGAAAATTAGAAACGTTTTACTCGGTACAGCACTGTTCGTATCCGCATCCGTTGCGAATGCTGCTACAGCGTTCTACCCTACCGACGGCAATATCAACTTTGTACTGGAAACAGGTGATCTGGGCGATTACACCCTGGCTATTTATGATGAGGT
>CAZRKQ010000188.1:0-18072 GCA_964600755.1 uncultured Thiotrichaceae bacterium | reverse complement strand
AGAACAACAGGAAACTGAAGAGCAACAGCAACTGCAGGCACAACAGCAGGATGAAGCTTTTGAACAGGAAGATGCTGAAACCGTTGAAAACGAGCAGGCGATGGAACAATGGCTGCGCAGAATTCCGGATGATCCTGGCGGTTTGATGCGACGTAAATTTATATATCAATACAGGCAGATGCCGAACCAGGCGGAATCGCAGGAACCCTGGTAGGAAGTACAGGAACTAGGTACTAGGTACTAGTAGCGAGGAAAAGATGTTAATAGTAAACAAACCGCGTCATTTCAGCTTAAGAGAAAGCACTCCCGAAATTCTGGAGATCTCTCCTTTCAGTCGAAATGACAAATCTAACTTTTTATCCAGGACACTGGATTCCCGCTTTCGCGGGAATGACGTAAGCTTTAAATTCTCTGCGCCTCCGCGCCTCTGCGGTTAATAACAGTCTTTATAATATGAAATACTTATACTGTTTAATTCTTCTCTTGATTACATCGCATGCATCGGCGGCGAATATCACTGCGCGCCTGAGTCACAACCCGGTGTCGCTGGACGAGTCTTTTCACCTGATCTATGAAACGGACAGTTCGGTCGATGACGATCCCGACTTCAGCGTACTAACCAAAGACTTCGAAATACTTAGCAGCAGCCAGAGCACCAATATGCGCTCTGTTAATGGCTCCTGGAGCCTGAAGAAGACCTGGGACCTGGCATTGATCAGCAAACAGGCAGGAATCTTTACCATACCATCGGTGCCTTTCGGTACAGATACGAGCCCTGCCGTTCGCGTCACGGTGAAACCATCAACATCGAACGACCTGCAGGGCCAGAGTGGTCAGGGCGCTTATTTCATTGAGGTGACCACCGATAAAAGGACAGCATGGGTCCAGTCCGAAATCATTTATACCATTCGCTTCCTTACCAGTATAAATATTAACCGGCCCACATTAAGCGAACCGGAAACAAACGACCCGGACGCAATCATCGAACAACTTGGACAGGTCGCGAGCTATCAGAAACTGGTCAATGGCATGCCCTACTCGGTCAACGAACTCCGTTTTGCCGTGTATCCACAACACAGCGGAACATTGACCTTCAAACCGATACTGTTTGAAGGCCGTGTATCCAGCGGCCAACGCTCCAGTTCCCTGTTCGATCAATTCATGCAATCAGGCACACTAAAACGACTGCGCTCGAAAAGCGTGAGCGTTACCATTAAACCAAAGCCCGCCAATATAACCACGGCTGACTGGCTGCCGGCAGAAAACGTAAGCATTGAAGAAGAGTGGTCTGAAGACATTACCCAGCTCAGAACCGGCGAGCCGGTAACACGCACTTTGACAATCGAGGCCGCAGGACTGACAGCCGAGCAGTTAAATGCTCCTGAATTCCCGGAAGTAACCGGCGTCAAGCAATACCCTGACAAGGCAGTGATTGAAAACCAGCGTAAACGTGACGGCATCACCGGCACAAAGCAAATCAAGGTTGCCATGATACCGACACAGGCAGGCAGGTATGTTATTCCTGAAATCAGCATACCCTGGTGGAACACACGCACAGGCAAACAGGAATTTGCACAGCTACCCGAGACTGTGATCGAAGCAACGGGTATGGCCAGCACCTCCCCGATGCAGCCACCGATCGAGATGGTAGCTCCGCTTGCACAAACCGATGAACCGCAAACCGCAAGCACAACGTCTGCTGCAACTGTTAGTGATGAGGACAGCATTAAACCAGGCTACTGGCCCTGGATCAGCCTTGCCCTGGCCGTCGGCTGGATAACAACAACTATCCTGTTTTTCAGAAACAACCGTACACGCATGGCACCAGCAAAACCGCAGCCGTTACCGCCCATACTGCCACTTGAACGAGCCGTTGAGAAAGCCTGTTCAAAAGGTGATGCCCGAAAAACCAAGGACGCGTTGCTCGAGTGGGCGGCGGTGCGCTGGCCAAATCATGCCATCACCAGCCTGGCAGATATTGCCAACGTCAGTACTGCTGAAATGAGTGCCCAGGTAAATGCCTTGAACAGCGCACTGTACAGCCCGCATGCCGACAAGTGGGAGCCGAGGGCATTACTTTCAGCATTTCATGCATTCATCTCGCAGAAACGCAAATCAGCAAAAACACAGGATTCCATACTCGAACCCCTTTATAAGACATGATGCTGCGAATAAACTAGAGCAACATCAGTCTTTAATATAACCATCAAAAAAACAAAAGGGCGGGAAAATGGTCTTTGAATCTTTTGCTGAAAGCTTGTCATTCTTTCTCTGGTCAACATTTGTCATCGCCGTCATCATGGGCGCAGTCGTCAATAAAACCAACTTCTGCACCATGGGTGCAGTTTCAGACATGGTCAACATGGGTGATTATGGCCGCTTTCGCGCCTGGCTGCTGGCGATTGCCGTAGCTCTGCTCGGGGTCACCGGCCTTGAATACCTGGGACTGGTCGAAGTCAGCGACACCTTCCCACCCTATCGCAATGGCCAGCTGGTGTTCGGTGAAAACATCATTGGTGGTTTGTTGTTTGGCATCGGCATGACCTTCGCCAGCGGCTGCGGCAACAAAACCCTGATTCGCATTGGCGGCGGCAACATCAAGTCCGTGCTTGTTTTCATTATTATTGCACTCATTGCCTGGTACATGATCAATCCGTTCCCGGGCAGCGATAAAACACTTTTCAGCGTTCTGTTCTATGACTGGATTCGCCCGATATCGGTCGATCTTGCCAGCCAGCAGGATATCGGCGCAGTCATCAGTAGTGAAAACACCGGCACGGTAAGACTGATTGCTGGCAGCCTGATTGGCCTGCTGCTGCTGGTACTCATTTTCCGCTCTGCTGATTTTCGTTCCAGCAGGGACAACATACTCGGCGGCACGGTTGTCGGCCTGGTGATCCTGGCGGCCTGGTACACCAGCAGCAATATTGCCGTCAATGCCGACGATACACTCTATTCATTGAGTGACTATTACAGCGAATGGGACATGCTTGCCGAAGATGACGAGGGCAAGCCTGATCGTGGCAGCGCAGTAGCCGCGCAGTCATTCACCTTCATCAACCCTATTGGCCAGAGTTACGGCTTTATCCAGTCAGGCTTTGACAAGGCCATGGTTTCTTTTGGCTTTGTTTCCGTCTTTGGCGTAATACTGGGCTCATTATTATGGTCGTTGATCAGCAGGTCATTCAGGATTGAATGGTTCGTCGATATGAAAGACTTTTTCACCCACCTGGCAGGCGCCATCCTGATGGGCTTCGGTGGCGTGTTGGCCATGGGCTGCACCATTGGCCAGGGCATCACCGGCGTTTCCACACTGGCAATCGGTTCCATACTGACCTTCTTCTCAATCGTGTTTGGCAGCGCGTTAACCATGAAGATGCAGTACTACAAGCTGGTCTATGAGGATGAAGCAAGCTTCTTCAAGGCACTGGTGACATCGCTGGTTGATATGAAACTGCTGCCGGCAGCCATGCGCAAACTGGATGCCGTATAAATAAAGCGCCCGCTTTTCCAGCGTCTATACTCATTGGAGGAGTATCAATAGTTAGGCGCAATGGCGAATAAAAGTTTCTGGCAGGCAGGCTGGTTTCCCGGTCTGCTAATAAGTGTATTGTTTCTATCACTGGGATGGACAGGCTTCATGTCCACGCTGGAATGGCGTGCATATGGCCTCGGTGCCAGGCTCTCGCCCGCGCCTGAATCAAACAACAACCTCGAAATTATCGCCATCGATGAAGCATCATTGCAGCAACTCGGGGAATGGCCATGGCCGCGCAGTTACCTCGGTGTCGTCATCAAGCATCTGAATGCCAGTGGCGCAAGAACCGTCGGACTGACATTACCACTGCACACACCACAGAGCGAGTTTGGAGTCAGGCGCCTCGATTCGATGCGCGACACCTATGAAGGCAAGTACGAAAAAACTGTCAAAGAGATTCTGTTCCTGGCAAGACAGCGACTTGATACCGATGGCGCACTTGCCGCCAGCCTGAGGCGATCAGGCAATACGGTACTTGCCATCACCTACGGCCTGAATAATGACATCCAGAGAGGCTCGCCTGCGGCCAGTAAACAAACACTGGAATCCTACGCTTTTGCCGAGTTTCCGGCAGAAGCGGATGACTGGTCCGATTTCGTCCCCAGTGTACTGACAAAAGGCATACCCGTACTCTCACAGGCACAGGCACCGATACCTCTTTTGGCAAAATATTCAACAGCCGGCATGCTGGATGAATCAGTTACCGGAAAAAGAAGCAGCCTGGTAACACCACTGGTATTGAAATCCGGTGAGAAATATTACCCCTCGTTCAGCCTGATGTTTGCCGCTAAAAGCCTGAATGTTAAAACCGACGAGATCATTTTCGGCCACGGACAGGACATTACCATGGGCGGTATAAAGCTGAATACTGACCCTGCATACCGTGTTTACCCACATATATACAGTGGAACAGATAGCAAGCCTGCCTTCAGGGTTCATTCGTTTCACGACATTTATTCAAAAACTAAAAGCAACCAGTTCAAAGGCAAGGACGTTCTCATCGGCATAACTGCACCGTCGCTGGTAGACCAGGTAACAATACCCGGGGGCGAAACCATGGCACCGGTTATGGTCAGCGCACATGTGATCAACAACCTGTTACAGAGTGACATGTATACCGTGCCCGGTTGGGCCTTACCGGTACAGCTGGCCGCACTCATCATTGTGGCGCTATACCTGGTCTTCATACTGCCAAGATTTAGATTCTGGACCGGATTTGTCACCAGCCTGATGCTGCTGTTCATCATGGTCAACATCCATCTCGGACTGATGATCATCAGTGCCGTGTGGATACCGTTGATGCTGCCAGCGGCAGCTTTGTTGACCGGCACCGCCGCCCTTTTGATCAAAGGTAAGATCGAGGAGTCCCATCAGCGCACTGAAGCTCACCTGTCTGAATCCAACCTGACGCTTGGCATGCACCTGCAGTCGCAGGGCCAGCTGGACCAGGCATTTGAAAAATACCGCGAGTGCCCGATTAACAACACATTGCTTGACCGGCTCTATAACCTCGGACTCGATTATGAACGTCGCCGCCAGTTCAGCAAGGCCGAAATGGTATTTGAATATATCGATCAGAAACACTCCGGCTTCCGTGATGCGAAACAACGCATGAAAAAGAACCGCGAGATCCAGGACATGGTTGTGTTGCAGAAAAACAGCAAGACCACGGACCAGGGCACCTTGATCATCACCGAAAACGGCGTACAGAAACCCGTACTGGGCCGTTACCAGGTTGAAAAAGAAATCGGCCGCGGTGCCATGGGACTGGTTTATCTTGGCAAGGATCCGAAAATCGGCCGTACGGTTGCGATAAAAACCATGGCTCTGGCGCAGGAATTTGACCCGGAAGAACTTGAAGATATCAAGCAGCGCTTCCTGCGCGAAGCAGAAACTGCGGGGCGTCTCAATCACCAGAACATCGTTACCATTTTTGATGTCGGTGAAGAACAGGAGCTCGCCTATATCGCCATGGATTACCTTAAGGGCCATGACCTCTCACGCCATAAGCAGGCTGATGCATTACTGCCTGTCGATGTCGTCATTGATATCGGCATCCAGGTTGCAACTGCACTTGATTTTGCCCACAAGAACGATGTCGTGCATCGCGATATCAAGCCTGCCAACATTATTTATGATGAATCAAGTGGCGAAGTGAAAGTCACAGACTTTGGCATCGCCTGTCTGACCAGCTCCAGCAAGACCAAAACCGGAACCATGCTCGGCAGTCCGTCCTATATGTCACCGGAACAGGTTGGCGGCAGCAAAGTAGATGGCGGCTCCGATCTGTTTTCACTGGGCACGACCCTGTATCAACTGACAACCGGGCAGCTGCCATTCGTCTCGGACACCTTTGCCGGCCTGACGCACAAGATCTGTAACGAAAAGCAGGTCGACGTCACTAAAATACGCAGCGATTTACCCGCCTGCCTCAATCGCATCATCAACAAGGCGATGCGAAAACAGAGAGAGGACCGCTACAAAAATGGCGCCCAGATGGCAAAAGCACTGCGCCTGTGCCGCGATTCTCTCTGATAAAATTTGTCTGTTTATTAACCAGCGAATGTCACACTCACATATTAGCCATACCTGATTATTCACGCTAAAATCCGTTCTCAAAATTACTAACCAGGACACCATTCATGAAAAAAATAACCAACATTATTGTAGCGGTCGCCGCTTCAGGCGCCCTGCTGATCAGTGGCTGCACGACCTATGACGCCTATACCGGTGAAGAAAAAGTTTCCAACACGGCTATAGGCGCTGGCATAGGCGCTGGTGCAGGTGCCGTCATAGCTTACTTCGCCAACAAGGACGAGAGCAGCAAGGAACGTCAAAAACGCATGCTCGCAGCTGCCGGCGTTGGCGCCATTGCCGGCGGTGGCGTTGGCTATTACATGGATTCACAGGAAGCCAAGTTGCGTAAACAGCTGCGCGATACAGGTGTCAGCGTAGTCAGAAAAGGCGATACTATCAGCCTGGTTATGCCCGGCAACATTACCTTCGACACCAACAGCGGCAACCTCAAATCCAGCTTTTATGAAGTGCTGAACTCCGTAGCAATCGTACTGGAAGAATATGAGAAAACCATTATCGCTGTTGCCGGCCATACAGACAGCACAGGCGCTCGCGACTACAATCAGCAGCTTTCAGAAAAGCGCGCCCAGTCAGTAGCAAGCTATCTGAAGTCGCGCAATATTGTTGACGCACGCTTTGATGTTGTCGGTTTTGGTGAAGATTACCCTATCGCTGACAACAGCACAGCCGAAGGCCGTGCACAGAACCGTCGTGTTGAGCTGACCCTGGTTCCAATTACAGAAGAATCCTGATCACGCTGAAACAAGCTTTAAATAACACAATACAAAGGGGGCGTCTGCCCCCTTTTCTTTTTAATACAGACCCGATTGTTATTGACTGCAACTATCGGCCATGAGCAAATGCGCTTGCCAGTATGCACTTTTCTTCCATTACAACCTGACAAGAGGCCAGTCATGCATAAATCCGCCAACATAGTGCTGACAGTGCTGCTATTCATCAGTACTACTCTCTACGCTGATAACAAGGCGCCCTGGGGTCATGGCAAACTCACAGCCACCGAGTACAGGCCGCAGAAAGTTGTATACGATGTCACCACAGACAAGCTTGAACTTATGGATCATGTGCTCGACCGTGCCAGCTACCTGAGCACAATCACCGGCGCCGATCCGTTTGACCAGTCTATCGTACTGGTATTACATGGTTCCGCAATCAGGTTTTTTGCAATTGAAAACATCGACAAATACAGGAAAATACTCGCACGTGCTGAAAGCCTGGCTTCGAGCGAAGTGTTAAAAATAAAAATGTGCAAGGTCGCCGCCGAAGCACTAGGCTACATGCCTGAAGATATTCATGGTTTCGTCGAACTGGTTCCAATGGGCGACGCGGAAATAATAAGACTTCAATACGAGGAAGATCATGCTTACATGCAATAAGTTTTTTACGGTCTGTATATCAATGCTACTTGCCCAGCCTGTTGCTGCTGCTGAAAAATACGCACCGACTTCTGTCGACATGGAAGTCAAAAAAGTATCAGAGCATGTGTATTATGTCGAAGGCGTTCCTGGCATAGCAACTGACAACGAAGGTTTTATCTCCAATGCAGGCATTGTAATTACCGGTGACGGCGTTGTTGTCTTCGATGCACTTGGCACGCCATCATTGGCCAATAAGCTGGTCAGCAGAGTCCGTGAGCTTACTGACCAGCCCATCCGCAAGGTCATTGTCAGCCACTTTCATGCTGACCATATCTACGGCCTGCAGGTCTTTGAAGACATGGGTGCTGAAATCAGTGCGCCCGAAGGTGCACAGAAATACCTGCAGTCAGATGCTGCTAAAGAACGCCTGGAAGAACGCCAGTTCTCACTCGATCCCTGGGTGAATGAAAACACCCGCCTGGTATTGCCCGATGTCACAGTATCGAAATCAAATACATTCACCATGGGTGATGTCACATTCACTATTAACTACATGGGCAAGGCGCATTCTGATGGCGACCTGAGTATGCTGGTTGAACCGGACATGGTGCTGTTCTCCGGCGATATCATCTTCGAAGGCCGCGTCCCCTTTGTCGGCAGCTCCGATACTAAAAACTGGCTGGACACATTGACCAAACTGGAAACAAGTGGCCTCACTGCCTTAATCCCCGGCCATGGCCCTGCCTCAACCAGTCCTGAAGAAACCATCGCCTTGACCCGGGCCTACCTGGCTTACTTAAGAGAAGTAATGGGTGCTGCCGTTGATGAATTCATACCTTTTGATGAAGCCTATGCCGATGCCGACTGGTCAAGTTTCAAGGACCTGCCCGCGTTCGCAGAAGGCAACCGTATCAACGCCTACCAGGTATACCTGTCGATGGAAGCTGAATTACTTGGGCAGTAAGTAATAATTAGTCATTGCCAATATTGACTGCTCTCGACCCGTTCCAGACATATACATATTATTTAACGCAGAGGCGCTAAGGCGCTAAGAACGCAAAGAAAAATAAATAACCAATGTGATTTCATAGTTTTAAAGGCCAATATATTTCTCTGCGGCCTTTGCGCCTTAGCGCCTCTGCGTTGAAAAGGATCTTTTTCTATCTTCCGCTTCAGGCCGGAAGCTGACATCCTTTGTTACGAAATGAATCATGGATCCAGCCATATCCTGCCAGTTTGAAATTGATAATTATCAATGCAAAAACATCATCAAACTGTTACGTTTTTTCAACAGTTGAGTTAGATGGTTTGTTATGTCACAGAGAGTAAATTGCAACCTGGCTAATGTTTGTCGAATAAAGCCTGGTGATGCGGGACGATGCTGCGTTGCCCTGATATCGGCCAATGATCTTATTGCAGAAGGTATCAGCCAGGGACTTGAACAGCACGACAGCATATTCCTGCAGGATCGCTTTGATAACTATAATGGCTTGCTGAATTCCTCTCGGCCATCCTGTTATGAGGTCGTGCTGATCAATGCGCGTTTGACCCAGTATCCCCTGTCTGATTTCTTTCAACAGTTACAGCAGCTAACACCGCGTGCCCGCATCATCGTTTATGCGGCAGAAGCCGATCATCAGTACCTGAAAAGCCTGATGCGAGCCGGCGTGTATGGCTTCGTACCCATGGATGCCTCGGTAGATGAATTATGTGACGCCATACTGGCGGTCAACTCCGGGCAGCTCTGGTTCAACAAGGCGCTGCTGGACGAGATGGTCATTGATGCCATCGAGTTTGAGCGCCTGATTGAACAATCGATCAAGGAGCGCATCGGTGTGCTGCAAGAACAAATGACTGATCGTGAAAGCGATGTGTTCTGCCTGGTACTGGAAGGCTTATCCACCAGGGAGATTGCGGCACAGATTCACATGTCGGAACCCACTGTTAAGCAGCATTTGACCAGATTGTTCAAAAAGTTTGACGTCAGTAATCGTTCGCAACTGATATTGTCCGCATTTGAACGCGTCTGTCCGGTCACCAATATGATCAAGTTATTTCGGCGTACACTGGATCGTCGTCGGACCGATAATGGTGTGGTGCCATTGATCACTGATCCGTTACAGAAATAATTAAAGCTCGTACCCATAACCGCCAATACATAATAATATCGTAATATTATAATTATCTTTTCGTATAACTAAATCACATCATTTCAGCCAAAAAACCTCCGTTTGTACGGTTACCTGGATAAGCCTTTTTTTAGTAGGTTCTAGTTGTTGCTGAAGATGGCAACTTGTTTAAAGCCCGTGGAGGCCTGTAATGCTTAAAGCGCTGTTTCGTACAACAATAACTACCCTGCTTTTCCTGTTTTCTTTCACCTCGTTTGCAGAAAACGCCAGTTTTACTACTTCACATTTCTCCGGCTCCGGTAACTGCGCCACGTGTCACGATGGGCTGACAGATATATCCGGGGACAATGTATCCATCGTCAGGGACTGGGGAACATCCATGATGGCAAATTCAACCAAGGACCCTTTCTGGCAAGCCAAGGTAGCGACAGAACTGGCGCGCAATCCGCATTTATCTACGTTGATCAATGACACTTGCACCAGGTGCCATGCGCCAATGGCTAATTACGAAATAACCCGCGTGCAAGGTGGCGATGTCACATTATTCGGTGACGATGGCATACTGAATCCCACCCATGCTCTATATGATGCCGGCATGAATGGCGTCAGCTGTACCGTCTGTCATCAAATCACTGATGATGCCACCCTGGGAACACTGGATGGCTTTTCCGGCAAGTACAACATTAATGACACTAAAACCATCTACGGCCAGTATATTGATATCTTCGGTCAACCGATGATTAACAATACAGGTTACACACCAGCTTACAGCGCACATGTTTCAGATTCAGCCATGTGTGCGACCTGCCATAATTTAAAAACACCTTATGTTGATGCCGACGGTAATGTGCTGACTACATCACCCGAAGCAGGTTTTCCTGAACAGATGCCTTATACCGAATGGCAGCATTCGATTTTTGATGATGCCGGCAGTAATCCGCAAAGTTGCCAGGATTGTCACATGCCTGAATCCACTTCAAAAGTTTCCAATCGTCCTGGGTGGTTAGAGAGCAAAGACGGTTTTGCCAAACACAGCCTGGTTGGCGCCAATACGACGATGCTAACCATGTTAAGAGACAATGCGGCACAACTGGAAGTAACCAGTCCCAATATGGACTTAAGCATCGATCGTGCCCGCGCCATGCTGCAAAGTGCCGCAAGTGTAGAAATTGTGTCGGCAGTGGTGAGTAATGGCATACTGGAAGCGCGCGTAAAAGTGCAAAATAATTCAGGGCACAAAACCCCCACGGCTTATCCATCTCGCCGCATGTGGCTCCACTTCAAGGTTACAGACAGCAGCAATAATGTCGTGTTTGAGTCGGGTAGAATTAATGCGGACGGCTCTATTACCGGTGCCATTAATGATACGGATCAGACAAAATACGAACGGCATTACAACCTGATTACCTCGGCCGACCAGGTACAGATTTATGAGCCTGTGATGGGTGATTCCGATGGCAACATCACCTATACCCTGCTGCGGGGTGCAAGATACCTGAAAGATAACCGCCTGACTCCGAAGGGCTTCGACAAATTGACTGCACCACCCGATGTTGCCGTGCTTGGTGAAGCGGCCAATGATACCGATTTTAACCTGGGCAGTGATGAAATCACTTATCGCATCCCGATTGCTGTTGCTGGTGAGCTGGATGTGAACGTGTCTTTAAATTATCAAACCATTACTCACGGCTTCTTGCAGGATCTTTATCGTGAAGACCACCTGGAACAGGTGCAGACTTTCAAATCGCTTTATCAGGCACAAAGCCTGAAACACGAACAGATCACCAGCGCACAAACAACCGTCGTCAGTGATGGCGGCGTCACACCACCACCGGTACCGGTCGTGAACCTGTTGGCATTACCTTCAGCCATAGACCAGGGACAGTCAGCAACCTTGAGCTGGGATTCCACTGATGCAACCAGCTGCGCCGCGTCTGGCGACTGGAGCGGTCCTCGCAGCACCATAGGGAGTGAAATCGTTAGCCCCGCTGTGACATCGACCTATACCCTGACCTGTATCGGTGACGGTGGCAGCGCCAATAACAGTGTGACAATCACTGTAAATGATGCGCTACCAGTTGCTGAGCCAACGGTCAACCTGACTGCAAGCCCAGCTGTAGTGCGTCGCGGCAGCACGATTACATTAAGCTGGTCATCAACGAATGCCAGCAGCTGTGCTGCCTCCGGTGACTGGTCAGGCTCAAAACCGACTACCGGCTCAGAGTCTATAGTGATTAACACGGCGGTTACATTCACCTTAAACTGCAGTGGCGATGGCGGCACAAGCAGTGATTCGGTGAACTATAGAGCTCGTGGCTGGAGATGGCTGGATTCCAGATAAAAGCAATATGGTTATTGTTAACAAAGCCCGCTATCAAGCGGGCTTTTTAATTTATACATAAAAAATATACATTAGATATGAGCAAGTATAAGAACAGAAATGAATGTATCAAAATACAATTCCTACTAGCCAGATACTGATGCTTAATGTTTCTATATTTCACACTAATTAAGGCTGACATACTAATGCTTGAATTGATTCAATCTATGTCATTCAATTATGGCTATGGTTCAGCCAGCTGAAATTATACGTATAGACCCTTAATCTCGCATACTGACAAAGTGTCAGTTATAACTGTCAATGTTGTCATATACAAAAGACAAGATGTCATGAACAAGGTATTACCAAACCAGGCGCTTTACCTTATCTTATTGAATACACAGTTCCACTTTAAGTTGGCTTGATACTTGCTTTTAGTCATTGCGTGCTGAGCCTGTGAATCAAAGCGTGTGCAAAAACGCGGCTTCAATAATATACATTATTAATTTATGAAATATTAATGGACGCGTAACACATAGAGCTCACTTTTGATTTGCGAATTCACGCAAACCACCAAATGATCCCAAACATGGAGAACGGACTATGAAACGTCGAGACTTCCTGACACTCAGTGTCAAGGCAGCAATGGCTGCCGGATTCACCGGTGCGATTCCCGCATCATTACTAAAAACCCACACCGCTCATGCAGCCATACTCGCAGCCGGGTTATCTGATCCTGCGGCTCAACCCCTCTTTGTCAACCAGGTTCCCAACGCGATGTCAGCGGGCTTCAAATATGTACCGAAGAAGAACAAGCTGAGGATCATCACTGCGCAAACGGTACAGATGACCGGGCTGGTCGGCATGGATGGTGTAACATCGGTGCCAACGACTGTGTGGGGTTACGGCGAAAATAGCGGTGGCGTGACCTGGCCTGGCCGTACTATCGAACGGCACGTCAACGATGATCCGCTTGAGATCAAATGGGAGAACAAACTGCTTGATGGGGCTGGTAATCCATTACCACACCTGCTGCCTATCGATACCAGCCTGCACTGGGCGTACTCGCTGCACGGCGCGAGCTCGGCCAATGGCGTCGATTACCGCCAGTTCTCTCTCGCGCAAAACGGCGTTCCAATAGTACCGCATGTCCATGGCGGCAAGAACGACAGCCCGTTTGATGGCAATCCCGAGTATTTCTTCTCGCCTGGCTTTGGTGTGCGTGGCCCGCGTTGGGTCGACAAGAAATACATGTATGGCGGGCCCGACTGGAACAACACTGCCGGCATGACCTGGTACCACGACCATGCGCTGGGCATAACGCGCATGAATGTCTACGCAGGGCTCGCTGGCTTCTTCCCACTGCGCGACGATAACGACACAGGCAAGCCGGGTAATCCAGCGGGCCTGCCTGCAGATCCCTACGAACTCGGCTATGCCGTGCAGGACCGCATGTTCCGTGATACTGGTGAATTGTTCTACTCGGCCTTCCCGGGTGATCCATTTTACGCTGACTTCATCGATGATGAGGGTGTGGTATTGCCGCCCGAGATCTTCCCCGGTGGCGGCCCTACCGCATTGGCGGAGTTCTTCGGTGACCACATGGTTGTCAACGGCCTGATCTGGCCCAAGGCCAGTGTTGAACCGCGCCAGTACCGGGTGCGCTTCCTCAATGGCACCGACAGCCGCTTCATGCGTCTCAAGTTGAAGGTAATCGAAGGCGGTGCAAGCGACCCGGAGGCAACCGATCCCGCAGCCGGATATGATTTGCCCTTCCTGGTGATCGGTTCCGACCAGAGCCTGCGCGCCAGCGCTGCCGAGGTGAATGAAGTCGATTTTTCACCAGGCGAACGCCTCGACCTTATTATTGACTTCAGGAACGTATCTGTACCTGGCGGCAGCCGAATCATCGTCGAGAACCTGCTGGGTGATGCCCCCTTCGGTGGCGACCTGCCGGGCCCCGATGACGTGTTCCCGGATCGCCGTACTGACCGTGTGATGGCCTTTGATGTGGAAGTGCCACTTGATTTGTCAGTGGCTGACACCAGTATCGGTGATAACTCCTACGTTGGAGGCGGCGTCTCGGTACCTGCCGAAACAAACACCCGCAAACTGGCCCTGTTCGAGGGCACCGACGAGTTCGGCCGCCTGCAGCCGCTGCTCGGCACAGCTGAACCAGTAACTGATGTTACCGGCGCTACTGTCAATGGTTCCCTCACCTGGTTCCAGCCCATCACCGAGAATCCGGCGCTGGGCTCGACGGAGGTATGGGAAGTCTACAATGCCACCGGCGATGCACACCCGGTCCATGTCCACCTGGTGCACTTCGAGGTGATGAACCGCGAAGGCTTCACTGCAGAGGCCATAGAGCAACCCACCCAGCAGCATAACGGCACAGAGGGTGTGGGTTTCCGGCTGGAGAACATTGTTACTGATGGTAATGTCAGTCTCCCGGGAGCATCGGAGCAGACCCGGCGTGACATGGTGATGGCGCTGCCCGGAGAAGTCACGCGCATCAAGATGACCTTCGACAAGCCGGGACGTTATGTCTGGCACTGCCATATCCTTTCCCATGAGGACCATGAAATGATGCGGCCGTACCATGTGGGGCCAGGTCCATTCTAGGTGACTATAAAGGCAGGCTCATTACTCCAATCATGAGCATCCAGGGGGCTGCAATTTGCAGCCCCTCTCTTTATAGAAGTGATTATTCAGTCCTCGTTTTATCGAAATCGAGAAACCCGGCTTGTTAAAAAAAAGTTTTATATATTAAAAAGGCCGCAATATTGCGGCCTTTTTGAATAACTTCATAAAATCAATTTACTTTGTGAAATACATGTAGTCCTTGTCCAGTGAGTATGTCCATGGCAATCCCGAGTTCTTCCAGCCATTGACTGTTCTCCTGCCCTTGTCAGACCCCTGTTTTGACTTGTCGCCTTCATAACCATCGACAACATTGTAGACTTTCGTATATCCGACATCCGCAAGCATATTAACCGCATGTGCACTACGGCTGCCTGAACGGCACATCAGGATGACTGTATCATCTTTGCCGAGACCCTTCTTTTTCAATGCCGCATCGATTTCACTGACAAAATTTTCGTTCTTGGCCCTTTTGTAACGGTGCTTTTTGTCATTCCATGCCGTCGTATCCATAAATACCAGGGGAACATGTGCATCCATCACAGTGACCGCACCCAGGTAGTTGAGTTCGGATGGTGTACGCACATCCACAAACAGGGTCTTCTCCATGTTCTTCATGGTGTGTTTATAAGCATCTTCGGCTGTCATATAAAGACCTGGTTTTGTCTGTTTCTTTTTGCTCAGATTCGACCAGTCATCAGCCAGTGCTGTACCGGGGAACAGGCCCAGTAGTGACAGTGCAGCCATGGCCGCAAGCAGACGTTTCAGTAAAGTTGTAGTCATCATAGTACCCCCGTTATATAAACATGTAACGCTTGTGTTCAAGCCTTTGCATACTCGTGCTGAGGGATGCTTCGGCAGGTAATTTTTTCACTGTTAAACCAGTTGGTATCGATCGGTTCATACCAGCTTCGCTGGCTTCTCTTATAAGGCGGTATAAAAAAATCCAGCATGCTGCATTGCTCACTGACTGCTCTGAGCGCATGAATATTGCCCTTATCAGGTGTCAGCACTGCTGTGTCGCCGGGTTTTAACGTTCGATGCAATACCCTGGTTAATTCATCGACCTTTTTGCCATCCGGCCCGGTGCTCGATGCCACCCGGTCAAATTGCCATACTTCTGTTTCACCACTGATAATACGCAACATACCAGTTGCACCCGGGTGATCATGCAGCGGTACAAGCCTTCCCCTTTCAATGTTCAATATACCGCCGTTGATACGTGCTTGCTTTACCATGCGCTGCCACATCCAGTATTGATTGCCGGTTTCATAAGACTCATTCACGGCGATTTCGAATTCTGTTGTATCAATGTTGAGATGCTGCAGAAATTTCATACCGCGCCTGGCAGTCAATACATGGTCAATTTTATCGCGAGCAACTGCATCAGCCAGCTGCTTCAATTGCGCCAGAAACGAATCCCATTCGATTGAACCCGGCAGGCGATCACGGGCCCGTATTGTGTCGGGCAACAATACCATTACCGGTAATAGCAGGAGTAATTCACGCCGGCTGATGCAGTATGGCCACTGTTTGCGCTGGCTCACGAATTCAGGCCTCTGCTAAATTTTCTACGGGCCGGATTAACAACCGCCTTCTTCCGCGATTCGAACTACAATCATTTCAAATTTTCTCCAGGCGTCCTGGTTATTGGTATCGAACTTGATAGCATTGCGGTAGGCCTCCAGCGCCAGGGAGAGCTTGCGCTTCTTTGTGAGCATGTCGCCTTGAGTCATGCAGTCATCCACTGATGAACAGTCCACCTTGTATTCTTTTGCCTGTGCGGGCAAAGACATCTGCGCACCCAGCAATAGCATGGAGATCAAAGCAACTACTCGCATCATAGACATCACAATACCTCGTTAATATAAAGTTATAAAGTTCCTGTACAGACATGCCAGACCTGGTGATTTGGCAGTTTTGAAGAATATCAGGAAGTGCTGTAACAGCATTGATACATATCAATTATTGCTATTTATGTTGAATCACATTTGGAGTATTTTATAGGCATGGATGAAGAACCATCCGAACCAATAATGACTGTGCGGAGGCGCTGACATGACTGAAAACACAACACAAAACGGATGGACCAGCCTGAGTAATGGATTCGATGTTGAATTTCATCACGGGATTCCAGTTCGCTTGTCGAATAATGGCCTTGATATTCCTTCGGATGACGCTCAATTAGTCGATGAAGTAATTAGCTTGAGTGGTTTAACCGTTGTGATTTCAGGCTGGGAAGATGCCGAGGAGCCCGGTGAGAAGGAAACCGGATTATGTGTTGACGTTCTGCAATTCGAACAGGTGTTGAGCAGGCTGGCACTGGCTTCAGCCGCGCTGTTTGTCGATCGTTATCACACGCCCATAGACAAGAATTCCGTAGACTGGGACAGTGAAGAATATGCCAAAGACTTCAACCATGCGGTTGCCTGCTGCTGTATGGATGCTGGCGAAATGGACAGGAAAGAGTATTTCAATGTTTATGTAACGCTGATGCACGCTGAAACCAGACGGCTGCTTGAGTCAGGCGAATCGCCCATGGTTGATCCCGAGTAATACCCTGCCCGATCTGTGTACTAGCTTTCGATAGTATATTCCGCCTCAAGGCGGTATTCGCTTCCTGCGGAAATTTCTACCGTCTCAGGCCCGGCATTAGCGGTTTCCACGCAGATCATATTCCTGTAATCATCATCGTTAAGATCACCCATAGACGCTGTAATATCAATCCACGGATTCCATACCACGGCAGTACTGCAACCTCTTGATACGATTCGAATCTTGCGCCCAAGTGATTCATCATCGATAACCAGTTCGCCAGTCACGCCCTTGTAGATGCGGTCGACTTCAGCTTCTATCCTGACCGGGCCTGATTGTGTTTTCTCAGTAAAATCATCCACCTTGTCCAGGTACTCGATGCCATCCAGCCCAAGCACCTTGACCATGCCGATATCACCAACATAGAAATAGGTATGCAGCGCCTGGCTGATGGTGACATTTTCATCACCCGTGTTTTGTGTAACAAGCGCTACCTTGAGCGATTTACCGACAGTAATTTCAATACTGAGCTTGAAAGGATTCGGCCAAATGCCACGGGTTTCATCACTATCGACCAGTCCCAGTACCACTCGTGTTGAACCGTCCGCGAGTGACTCGCTGCCGGTCACTTCCCATTGCCGGTTGCGCACAAAACCGTGTGCCGGCCTTCCCAGGTCTTCCGGGTCAGCTCCAAACCAGGGCCAGCAAACCGGAATTCCGCCTTTTATTGCCTTACCATCTTCGTAGTAGGCCTTGTCACTGACAAACAGCAAGTCGTCCTTTTGGCTTTTTGGCCGGTAAGACAACACCTGGCCGGAATAAGTTGATATTGTGGCGTGCGCATAGGCATTGTTGATCTCGATATAGGTAAAGCCATGCTCGATTTCAACGAATTGAAGTTCATTCTCAATTTCGTATTCACATAATTGACTGAAATTCATTGTTGCCCCTGTT
>CAZRKQ010000187.1:0-4622 GCA_964600755.1 uncultured Thiotrichaceae bacterium | reverse complement strand
GCCTTCGGCTTCCAGGGCCACCCCGAAGCCAGCCCGGGCCCGCATGACATTGCACCTGTGTTCGATCATTTTATCGAGTTAATTGAGTCCGCAAATGAACGCTAATAAACGCAAATAATTTTAGGGTAAAAAAATGTCACAGGGAAAGTTGATATCAGAGCAGGTAATTAGTTGTGCGTTTGAGGTTAGTAATACCTTAGGGGCTGGTTTTATAGAGAAAGTGTATGAAAATGCGCTGTGTGTTGAATTAAACAGAGCTGGGATACTATTTTGCCGCCAGCAACGATACGAAGTTAGATACAAAAACGAGAATATCGGTAATTACATAGCTGATATTGTTGTGGCAGAGAAGTTGCTAATCGAGCTTAAGGCGTTATCTGCTTTAAACAGGGAGCACGAGGCGCAAGTGATGAATTACTTAAAAGCGTCTGGACTAAGAGTGGGATTACTCTTGAATTTTGGCACTCCAAGAATAGGTATGAAGCGGATTGTTTGGAACCACGATGAAACTGAGAGAATTTAAACTAAAAAAACATTTGCGTTTATTAGCGTTCATTTGCGGACATAAAATTACTAATGCCTAAACGTACCGACATTAACAGCATACTCATCATCGGCGCGGGTCCTATCGTGATCGGGCAGGCGTGTGAGTTTGATTACTCCGGTGCACAGGCGTGTCGTGCGTTGAAGGAAGAAGGCTACCGCGTCATTCTGGTGAACTCGAATCCGGCCACCATCATGACCGATCCGGCGATGGCTGATGCGACATATATCGAACCCATCACCTGGCAAACAGTTGCGCGTATTATCGAGCAGGAAAAGCCGGACGTGCTGTTGCCGACGATGGGTGGGCAGACGGCCCTGAACTGCGCACTGGACCTTGATCGCGAAGGTGTGCTGGAAAAATTCGGCGTTGAAATGATCGGCGCCAAGAAAGAAGCCATCGACATGGCTGAAGACCGCGAGTTGTTCAAGCGGGCCATGGAAGACATCGGTCTCGATATGCCGCGCGCTGCCATTGCGCACAGCATGGAAGAGGCCTACCAGGTACAGGCACAGGTTGGCTTCCCGACCATTATCCGTCCCTCGTTTACCATGGGTGGCAGCGGCGGTGGTATTGCCTACAACCGTGAAGAGTTTGAAGAAATCTGTCAGCGCGGTTTAGACCTGTCTCCTGTGAATGAACTGCTGATCGAGGAATCCATCCTCGGATGGAAAGAATATGAAATGGAAGTGGTGCGTGATCGCAAGGACAACTGCATCATTATCTGCTCGATCGAGAACTTTGATCCAATGGGCATTCATACCGGTGATTCGATCACCGTAGCACCATCGCAAACACTGACTGACAAGGAATACCAGCGCATGCGCGATGCCTCGATTGCAGTGCTGCGCAAGATTGGTGTTGATACCGGTGGTTCCAATGTGCAGTTCTCGGTCAATCCTGAAGATGGCCGCATGACTATCATCGAGATGAATCCGCGTGTATCGCGTTCATCTGCGCTGGCTTCAAAAGCGACGGGTTTCCCGATTGCCAAGGTGGCGGCAAAGCTTGCGATTGGTTACACGCTGGACGAACTGCAAAATGAAATCACCGGCGGTGCGACTCCGGCTTCGTTTGAACCGACCATTGATTATGTCGTTACCAAGATCCCGCGTTTCACCTTTGAAAAATTTCCGCAGGCAGAAAATCGCCTGACCACGCAGATGAAATCCGTTGGTGAAGTCATGGCCATCGGGCGTACCTTCCAGGAGTCTTTACAAAAAGCCCTGCGTGGTCTTGAAGTTGACATCGATGGTCTTGCTGAAATTCTTGACCCCGAATTGTCCGACGACGAAACAGAATCCTTACTTAACAAGGAACTGAGCTTGCCGGGAGCAGATCGCCTGCTTTACCTGGGTGATGCCTTCAGGAAGGGCATGGGCCTTGAAAGGGCATTTGAGTTGACCAAAATTGATCCCTGGTTTTTGATTCAGGTGCAGGAACTGATCAACATCGAGCTGGCGTTAACCGGTAAGGATTTGAGTTCACTGGATTACGACGCCATGCGTGATCTCAAGCGCAAGGGTTTCTCTGACAGCCGCCTGGCCTATTGCCTGGGTTGCAGCCAGCACGACGTGCGCGCACATCGTCATGCACTGGGTATACGCCCCGTGTATAAGCGCGTCGATACCTGCGCGGCCGAATTTGCTACCTCGACAGCCTACATGTACTCAACCTACGAAGAAGAGTGCGAAGTCGAGCACAGCGATAGAGAAAAGATCGTAGTGCTTGGTGGTGGTCCTAACAGAATTGGCCAGGGCATCGAGTTTGATTACTGTTGTGTACACGCGGCGCTGGCGATGCGCGAAGATGGCTACGAAACCATCATGATCAACTGTAATCCTGAAACGGTTTCCACTGACTATGACACTTCGGACCGCCTGTATTTCGAGCCGCTGACACTGGAAGATGTGCTCGAGGTTCTGGACAAGGAAAATCCGAAAGGCGTTATCGTGCAATACGGTGGCCAGACACCTTTGAAGCTGGCGCGAGACCTTGAAGCTGCCGGTGCGCCGATCATAGGTACATCACCTGATTGCATCGATCTCGCCGAAGACCGTGAACGCTTTCAGCAGTTGATCAATGAGCTTGGACTGAAGCAGCCGCCCAACCGTCTAGCGCGGGCACCGGAGCAGGCAGTCAAGCTGGCAGAGGAAATAGGCTACCCGCTGGTTGTCAGGCCGTCATATGTACTGGGTGGTCGTGCCATGGAAATTGTCTACAATGAAACCGATCTCAAGACCTATATGCGCGATGCCGTTCGTGTATCCAATGATGCGCCGGTACTGCTCGATCGTTTCCTGAATGATGCAGTTGAAGTCGATGTTGATGCTGTGTGTGATGGTAAACAGGTGTTGATCGGCAGCATCATGGAACATATAGAACAGGCCGGCGTGCATTCGGGTGATTCAGCCTGTTCATTACCGCCGTATTCCCTGGCTGCTGAGGTACAGGACCGAATACGCGAGCAGACACGCAAGCTGGCCCTGAAACTTGACGTGGTCGGTTTGATGAATATCCAGTTCGCGATTCAGGGCGATGATATTTATGTGCTGGAAGTTAATCCCCGCGCTTCGCGCACTGTGCCTTTTGTGTCCAAGGCAACCGGCGTGCCGCTGGCAAAAGTAGCAGCACGCTGCATGGCGGGCATTTCCCTGGCAGATCAGGGTCGTACCGAAGAAGTGATACCGCATAACTTTGCGGTTAAGGAGTCGGTATTTCCTTTTGTGAAATTCCCGGGGGTGGATCCATTGCTCGGGCCGGAAATGAAATCCACCGGAGAAGTAATGGGCGTTGGTCCAAGTTTTGGTGTTGCTTTTGCCAAGGCGCAACTTGCGGCCGGGGTTGTGCTGCCAACTAAAGGGCGCGTATTTCTCAGTGTAAAAGAGCCTGATCGAGATCATGCAGTCGAGCTGGGTCGTGAACTGGCTGAGCTTGGCGGCTTCGAAATTGTTTCGACACGCGGTACGGGTATGGCCTTGATGCAGGCCGGTGTCGAATGCAAGCTCGTCAACAAGGTATTCGAAGGGCGCCCGCATATAGTTGACATGATCAAGAATAATGAAATTGACTTCATCATCAATACAACAGAAGGCAAGCAATCGATTGCAGATTCCTACACCATTCGTGCATCGGCACTGCAACAAAAAGTGAGCTATACAACCACCATCGCCGGTGCGCATGCAACCGTACGTGCTCTGGCAAGACTCGATAACGATGTAGTTACTCGTCTGCAGGATCTTCATGCAGAAATTAAACAGGGGGAGGCGGCATGAGCAAGGTGCCAATTACTGTACGCGGTGCAGAAAAATTGAAAAATGAATTACAAAAATTAAAGTCCAAAGACCGCCCCAGGGTTATTGAAGCGATCGCAGAGGCGCGTGCACATGGCGATCTTAAGGAAAATGCCGAGTACCATGCTGCACGTGAGCAGCAGGGCTTTATTGAAGGCCGCATCAAGGATATAGAAGCCAAGCTAAGCAACGCTACCATTATTGATGTTACAGCACTTCAACAAAGCGGTAAGGTTGTGTTCGGAGTTACTGTTGATGTTGCCGATGAAGAAACCGGTGATGAACTGACTTACCAGATCGTTGGTGATGATGAGGCTGATATAAAGAACAACATGATTTCAATCAGCTCACCAATCGCCAGGGCACTCATCGGCAAAGAAGAAGGCGATGTTGCCGAGGTGGATACACCCGGTGGAATGCGTGCACTCGAAATTGTTGAAGTTAAATATATATAATATAGTCCGCAAATGAACGCTAATAAACGCAAATGTTTTAGTGAGCTGTTCCTAACTTATACGAGTAGGCATGCATAAGCGCTGCGTTGCAGGCACCATCTGATTAATGTCGATTTCAAAAAACCAGATAAAATTCCTGCGCAGTAAATGCCACGACCTGAAACCGGTGGTTATGCTGGGGCAGAAAGGTTTGACCGATGCGGTGTTGAATGAACTTGATATCGCGCTGGATCACCATGAATTGGTCAAAATAAAACTGTCTGTGGATGACCGGGATGCAAGAAAACAACTGGCTGAAGAAATTTGCCAGCGATGTCAGGCAGAGGTAGT
>CAZRKQ010000186.1:0-30495 GCA_964600755.1 uncultured Thiotrichaceae bacterium | reverse complement strand
TATCGGCTTAATCGGTATCGCTAGAAGAAAGAAGTCATAGCTGTATAAAGCATATCTAAATGCGACTCCTGCGGGAGTCGTTTTTGTTTGTGCTGTATGTCCGCTTCTGGCCGAGGCTGTGTGAAAACTCAAAACCTTGATTCTATTAGTTAGCATTACTTCCCTCGCGGCTTCTAAGAACAGCCTATACGATTTTATCCAGCAACGATCGTTGTTGTGTGATGATGTGTTTTTGAAAAAAACACATCATCAGAGGCCTGTAAGGCGTTGAGCAATACCCTTTTTGTACGGTATATACAGGTGTTACGCCTGTATGGCTGCTATTAAAGGTCTGACACCCAGGATATTCATCACACGTTTTAGATTGTAGGCAAGCACATGCAGACTCATCTCAGTACTGACCCGGTTAAGTGTCTTCGTCTGGAAGTGGGTCGCCCCCATCCAGGCTTTCAGCGTGCCGAAAGGATGTTCAACCGTCGCTCGTCGGGTTCGCATGATCTCAGGATTGTGTTCCAGCCTTTCCTGCAACGCCTCAAGCACCGCTTCGTGCTCCCAACGCGTAACACGACGTTCCTTTCCCGTTGTGCATTTTGATTTCAGGGCGCAATGTTTGCAGTTTGAACTCCAGTAGCGGTACAAGGTTCGTCCTTTCTCTTGTGTCGTCGTGTGCCTGATCAAACGCTCGCCGGCCGGGCAACAATATTCATCAGCTTTAGGGTCGTAACAAAAGTCATCTCGGCCAAACAAGCCTTTAGCCTGATTGTTCGAGGTTTTCGGCTTGGGCAGGTAGGTGGTAATGCCGGTCTCGTGGCAGGCTAATACCTCTTCTCCCTTGTAATAACCCCGATCGGCAACAACTGTTAAATCCTCTGTATCTATCGCCGTGCGTACCTGCTCCGCCATGTGAGAAAGCTGACTCCGATCACTACCGGTGTTTGTCACTTCATGCGCAACGATCAAATGGTGTTCGGTATCGACAGCGGTCTGTACGTTATAGCCAACGATGCCGGTCCCCCGCGTTTTCATCGAACGCGCATCAGGATCTGTTAAGGAAATCTGTTTGTCCGGCGCATTCAGCATCCGGTTTTCAAGCTTTTTTAGCCGTACCATCTCCTGCTTGAGTGCGCTAATCTTGTCTTCCAGACGTTTTGCTTTTGGCTCGGCTAGCGCTGATTCCTGCCGATCCGCACTGGCAATTTGACCCAGATACCGCTCGATGCTCTCATCGATCTGTTGCAACCGGCGCCGCATCTTTGCCTTCGTGAAATTACGGTCACGGCTGTTGACCGCCTTGAACTTGCTGCCATCAATCGCTACAAATGCATCAGTGAACAACTCCAGCTTCCTGCACAGGACGACAAACTCGCGGCAAACCAGGCGAATGGCTTCGCCATTACCCTTGCGAAAATCAGCGATCGTTTTGAAGTCCGGTGCTAATCGGCCGGTTAACCACATCAGCTCTACGTTGCGTTGCGCTTCCCGCTCCAGACGGCGTGATGATTGGATACGGTTGAGATAACCATAGATGTAGAGCTTGAGCAGTGTCGTTGGATGATAGCCAGGACGACCGGTCACTTCGGCGATCGTCTTGAATCCCAGGCCGGATACGTCCAGCTCATCAATGAACACATCGATAACACGTACTGGACTGTCTTCTGCAATGTAATCGTCGAGGCTTTCAGGAAACAGTGTGGTTTGGCGGCGATCATCGCCCTCAATAAATCCGCTCATTAGCTTGGCCCTTCAAGAAAAAGACAATTATATCTAATGAGTAGTTTTCACACAGCCTCGGCCAGGAGCGGACTGTCGGGCCACAAAACAAAACCCCGCTGATGCGGTGCATATTTCTTATGAGAACGACCAGAAGCGGACGTTCGCACTCTGACGCCCAAGCTAACCAGGAGGCGCGTTGATAGTGCCGGACTGGTTGAGCGAATTGTTAGGTTGTTTTTCAAATATTATTATCCTGTTGAAACCAAAAATAAGTAGCCACCAAAAATAAATATTAAAACCAACAAATCCTGTATAACTGATGATTGTGTATGCTCGTTGTGGATCAGCAAAATTAATACTAGAAAATATGCTCTCTTCCGTAAACAAAAGAGTCAACCCAAATAACAGACTGAATATGTTGACACGTACACCAGCAGGTACCGATAAGCAAATAGCACGTAACACAAAGGAGTTACCTTGTTTTCCACCATTGGCTTCAAAAGCTTTTAAACACCCGATGACAGTTATTATCGTTAGAACGACCAATTCAAGATAAAATAGCCAGTCACGAATCACGCCCCACCAGAGTGAGTAATAAGTAACAAACAAAACAAGAAGGAATGAAGCAAGTAAATAATGCATGCCGCTATCCTCTGGTATTTGATTCTTACTTAATTGTTTTGCCAAAGGTGTAATTTTCCAAAAATACATGTAACAACCTAACGTCTGAATTGAGTGGTGCTGCGCGTTTTTGGCGCAGCGTCCAGCCCGCGTCTTTTGCGGGCGAACTTGAATGAATTGTTATGTTTTTTAGTATGTTGCAATTTCACTTAGCCACCAATTCAACTCATCATCAAGACGCCAAACTTCAGGAGTGGCAACAGATTTAAATATTGCGCGATTTTTAGTAGCGATATCCATTGCCTGCAATTCGAGCTCACCAGACTCCCACAATGTTGCCCTTGCCACAAGTTTATCAGTGTCTATGTTGATATAACGTGATTTCCTGGCATCTCCTAGCACATCAGCGACGGTTACTTTATAACCCTCACTGTTAAATATTTTATTCTTTGAATTCTTCCATACATCAAGGTGACTTAGCAGTTCATTCATTCTTTTTAAACATAACGATTGAGCTGTGGGGTGCTGAGGCCGATAGGCCGAGGCGTCACACACGAGCGTGTTGTTATATGCTTACTTGGAATCATGGTTGATTTCTTGTGTAACATTACCTTTTTCATCGCGATATATCCAAATACCAACCTCCTTACCATTAGAATAAGCACCTTCTATTATCAGAACTTCATTGCGCCAGACATGGTAAGCGCCGTCGTTTTTCTTACAAGAATGTACCCATTGATTTGCGCCAATGCCGCCATGCCTGTCAATATAACCTTGACTGCCTTCAGGGCAATTAAGGTTCTCAGTAAGCATGCCCTTTGGCTGCGAAATTGGCTCGCCACAACTGGTTAGTGTGGTTATGGCAAATATTAGAAATGTTCCGTATCTCATTTTTTAATGCATATAACATCTGATTAAAGGAATTTTTTCCTGTTATTGTCCATATCCATACACCCGCTCTCGGGAATACTTACTTTCAAAACAATAATATAGAAAAACGTCATACTGTTATTAAATAGACGAAAGGCGGAACTTATTCCTTGTTATTGGTGATTTCGGAGATAACAGATCTCCTATTTTTATAGATATCAATCAGTTGCTCTAACTTCTGCTTTGGGGCATGGCAGTATTTCAAAGAAAGGTAATATTAGAAATACCTAAACAGCCGCTTTGGGTCGTCAGCTGCCCCTCAGACCCAAGATTTGATCAATATTCTACTAACAGGCAGCTTGCGGCCAGAAGCGGACATACAGCACAAACAAAAACGACTCCCGCAGGAGTCGCATTTAGATATGCTTTATACAGCTATGACTTCTTTCTTCTAGCGATACCGATTAAGCCGATAAGGCCGGAACCGAAGAGCCAGACTGCCGGCGGTAACGGAATAACAACCGGCGATTCTGTATAACTGCCCATATCCCAGTTTCCACCGATGCCATTGCCGGCATCGTCACTGCCTTCAAAAAACTGAATGAAGGAAAAGAATAACCCCGATGATCCAAACTGAGTATCGTATTTTATTTCAGATAACACACCATCAAAAAAGAATAACGTTGGTCCCACACCCCCAGCAGTATCCATATCTTCAGTAAACGTAAGCAACCCAACAGTGAATTCCATGGTATTGCCGGGTAAATTGAAGAAAACCGTTTCACCACCCATTCCTGTTAACCCAGCATCATCGAATACAACATTTAACTCGATGGTATCACCGAGGCCGAGTCCAAATATGTTACCGGGATCCGCGAAAGTATCGACTGTACCAGTGACATTTCCAGAGACCAGTGCGGCCTCCGCATTCATGCCCCATAACAGCGCAAGTAGTAGTGTATAAGTAATTGATTTCATTTTCCTTACCCCATTTGATTTTATTTGGCATTGTATGCCTATAAATCCAGTTGTTGTTTCAATCTGCATTCGAAAGCCGTCAAATACACAATACCTACAGAACTTGAGCAACATGAATTAATACCATACCTCCAGGTGATTTAAAAATCAAAGCGTATAAGTAGAATAAATGCCCTGTTACCGGGATATCAACCGTTTTTACCCGGTCGATGATAGTCATTCACCCAGTCCGAATGACGAATTCCTTTCGAATTCCATCCTCATCTCAATAAAAACCCGCAATGAAAACTGACGCACATAAGTGCCATCATACCTCAACTCATCATTGCATGAAGGTCTGCAGTGGGTCGATAAGAGGCTATTGAACAAAAATTAAGCAAGTTATACACCTGAAATTACTCACCGTCAGAGAACGGCCATAAGTTGCCGTTCGCTATAAACAAAAACAGCTCCCGAAGGAGCTGCATTTGATTAACATTTAGTCACTATGCTTTCTTTCTTCTGGCTATACCAATCAAACCAATAAGACCAGAGCCGAATAGCCAGATTGCAGCGGGTATGGGGATAGCACTAACAATCAAATTGTCCATAGAAAATATATCACTACCTATTTCAACATGTGTCAGATCAGTAAATCCTGGTGAAAAAATAAATGTTTCAAAGTCTTCGATTCCGCCCGCACCGTCTCTAAGCCCATCGATAGTAAAAGTCTGGGACACAGTAGTTCCATTATCTTTGAAGCCAGTGAACAAAACAGCTATTTCATCCCCATCAAATACAGAACTGTATTCTGCCAAATCAACTTGATGCAAAGTAAAAAGAGCGCCGCTTGAAAGCTGTATACTCATACTACTTCCGTATGCAAATCGAATGGCACCTCCCGTTATGTCATTGACGGCACGAGAATTAGATCCCATGCCATAATGTGTGAAACTTCCATTAAAGCTGACGCCGCTCTCTTCATATAATGACTTTACATAACCGCATGTTGAACATGGCGGAGGGTCAAATGTAATAACAGAGGCATTAAGATTGAATACAAATAAAAACTGTATCAAAACTATCATATATTTAAGCATTAACCTTTCTCCTTGCTACACCAATCAATCCAAGTAGACCGGAACCGAATAACCACATGGCTGGCGGTAAAGGAACAGCAGTAAATTCCAAATCTATTGTAATTACCCCATCGAATATCGTCAGGCTTTCAAAATTGAGAAAAACGCTGTCATCGGTGAAGGAAACCCTTTCTGCAGTGAAATCAACGAGATTATTATCATAATCAAACATCTCACCTGTTAAGGTAAATCCACTGATTTTTGCCGCAGGATCAGGCGTTATATCAGTGATAACTATCCCGTTAAATACCGGATTAGGGCCCCATTGATTATTCACTTGATCGCCGCTTACACTAAACCCACTCTCTTCAAAATCGAATATAAGTCCACCGCGTGTTGGTACCATGCTCGCATCAGCATCCCCTGCAACAATAGGTCCTATTTCTGTTGCATCAAAATGCATATCGTAAAAGATGCCATCTATAAATATAGTGCCAAAGCGCGTATCGTAGTACCCGGGTTCATAATGCGATGCAAAGTGACCGACAACAGTGTCACCTATAAGCGAAGCACTGGCATTAAAAGAAATAATTACCGAACAGATACACAGCAGTTTATTGATATGTTTAAAAGCCATTGACCCCTTCCTATTCTGCCCACCAATTACATGATGAAATTTATACAGCAAAATCCATACCATCAAAGTACTAACAATATATTATTCAATAAGATATGGATTTTGAAAAATATCGAGACTTCGACAAAGTGTAAAGGAATCCTAACGCGATTCAAGAAATTTTACTGATCTCGGCCAGTTTGGCCGATAAACGGTATCAGTCAGTTAGCTACAACTAAAATTAGAGAATGCTAAACGTCTCTTTTGGGTCGTCAACGGACTCTCAAGCGAGTGCAAACAGTGGACTGTATATAGATTCCACTAGCAAAAGCATTCACACAACATTCAATAAGCATGCTTTCACCGTAATAGACGTATTGTGGCAAGTCAGTCGTTTGCCTCGAGTGTAACCAGTCCTTCCAGTACCAGGGCGCTCGGATTCACGGTGCCAATAATTGAGTTATCTTCTACAACCAGGACTCGCATCAGGTTGAAAGTGGACATGAGGCGCGAACAATAGCGGATGTCCATGTCGGGGTCGACGCAGACCGCTGGCTTGATCATGATTTCATAAGTGTTCACCCGGCTGGATGCTCTATCCATTGCCAGTACCTTGCGCGCGATATCAGACACCAACAAGAGACCGTACTCGTCATTCTCATCCTTTTTATCGACAACGAGCAGAGTAGTTTGTAACCTTTTCATTTCTATAAGCGCTTCCGCGATGGTCGCGTTACGGTTGATGGTGCCGTAGTTTGACTTCATTACGTCTCTTACGCAGATATGATTTTTGTTTTTCATAAACGGTACCACGAGCGTGCCTGGATAGCTGGTATTCCGCGGTCAGTATACCTATTAGCAGGTAGCAGATATACAACCTCAAGCTATTCACACGAGGGCGATATAGGATACAGGGGTTATAGCGGTCAGACTGCAATTTCTTCGTCCTCTTTCATAAACCCCGTCAGTCAATCAAGCATAATAAAAAGCCCGCATGAAGCGGGCTTTTTATTCAGTGTAAAACTGTCTGGATTATTTGGATTGAGAGATCATGTAATCAACCGCAGCTTTGACCTCATCGTCAGCCAGTTGCATTTGACCGCCCTTGGGAGGCATTGCACCTTTGCCTTTCAGCACAGCGTCATAAAGAACATCTTGACCCTGTGCAATACGAGGCTCCCAGGCCGCCTTGTCACCAAGCTTGGGGGCGTTGGCGGCACCTGTTTTGTGGCAAGCCTGACAGGCTTTGGTATAAGTAGCCGCACCATCAGCCAGAACGGCACCAGAAGCAGTCATTATCAGGCCGGCGCACATAGCAATTGCAGTGAGTTTTTTCATTGAGTATTTCCCCGAAAATAATATACCTGATTGGCAGGCATTCAAAAAATCGCACAAATTCTGTCAAGGCGCACAGGACATGTAAAGGAAATTTGTGGCATGTATATAAAAAGAGCTTGATATACGCTTTATCTATATCCAGATGTGGATAACTTAATAAAACACTTAAGGGGTCAAAGACAAATAAGAATCATTTTTGCATGCTGTTGATTATTATTTGTCATTGATCCCCTTTTAGCCTGACGAAGGCGTGCCATTTCAGCTCATGCATTCGTTTCCAGATTATTTTAAATAACTAACGCATTTCATTCTTAAGCAGCATCTCCTCTAGCTGATTAATATAAATTCAGCGTAAATATTGTGAGTCTCATCACGAATTGATGGGTACATGCCCCAGGGACAGCCTGTAATATCCGAAACTTGAGCCAGACTGTATTTTACCTTTAATATGTACTTGAGATGCTTATTCTCTAATTCAGGTTAGTATGACTCTTGTGTAGCAATCCAACGGTGATTTACATGAAAGATAAAGACGCCCCGGAAAGCAAAAAAAAGTCTAAACAAAAGAAGACGCTCGATACGCAAGCCATTTCTGAAAATTCCAATAGAAGGAAAACATCTGACAGAAGGAAAACACAAGAAAAGGCGACCGTAGATGATATGTATGAGCTGCTGCATGTTTTGAGTGATGGCCTGGCTTCCAGAGATAAAGTCGTCGATCTTTTGCAATATGAAATTGAATTGAACCAGCAACAGATTGAGCAGAATAAAGAGATCCTCACCAAACGCGGCACTATCTATAAGTTCATTTTTGCGCTGCTGGCTCTCGGTGTATTAGCGGTGGGTTATGATCAGCATTCAATTATTAAAACGTTTGAACTGGACATGAGTGATATCTCGGATGACATGAGTGTGATGATGGTTGAGATGACTGAAATGAGAAAAGCGATGATCTCCATGTCTGAAGATATTAATTCAATGAGTAATGATTTTAGCCTGGTTGCAAGAGATGTGAATTCAATCAGTCACGGGGTATACGGTATGTCGTACGATACACGTCAAATGAATCGCTCGATTAATTCCATATCACCACCCTGGAAATAATTCAAAAGAAGAAGATGGGATAAATAATTGCTCGCGATGGTTGCTGGTTAACAAATAATACCTGCACCCCCTTTTTATATTTTTTCCATTGATCAAATGCATGTAAATAATCATCACCAAGCGACGCAAGTTCAGTCTGGGCTTCGTTGTTGTTGTTGTTGTTGTTGTTGTTGTTGTTAAACCAACACCATTACCACCTGAAATACCTGCTCATTTTTTGACCACAAAAAAATTTGAGAAAATTGTTGTATCTCATTCGCGCATCCTTATACTAAATCTAATTCCTTGCATAGGTAGGCCGATTAAACAATAACAATAATTGTCGACCGCAATCATTCAGATGCTTGAACCCGTGTATGACACGGAGGGGTATCGATATGACCCAGTCAAGATGGTTGCTGTTACACGGGCTTATTCCAGATACGAGACAGATTCTCGCGGCTCTCTCTATAGCCTTTTTTCAGCTCCACTGCGCACTCGCGTTCGACTTCAATGAAACAGAAGTTACTGAAGATAATGGCATTTTTCATATAAAGGTCTCGGCCGTCATAGCCGCACCCGCGGAATACATCAGATATGTTCTGGCTGACTATGCGCATATCTACCGCTTGAGCCCTTCCATCATCGAGAGTGAAGTATTGCCACCCGGTCCAGCTGGCGAAAAACAGGTCAGAACCCGGCTGCTGAGTTGCACTTCCGTATTTTGTAGAGAAGTCGAAAGAGTCGATATTGTGCGTATGCTGAATACAGGCGATCTAGAGGCTGAAATTGTCCCTGCTTTAAGTGAGTTCAAGTCCGGCAGAGCCACCTGGAAGATCACCCCAATGGGTGATCACAGCCATCTCATGTATGAGGCCGATCTCGAACCGGATTTTTTCATACCACCCGTGGTTGGAACCCAGATGGTAATAAAGATTCTGCACGACGAATTTACGACAACTTTTATCAGAGTAGAAAAAATTGCCAGCATGAATGTAGAGAAGGGCCGTGAAACAGATCATTGGCTGTCTGATGCCGCAGCAAAAACATTGAAAGCGCCCTGCAGCAGGAATTCACGTGCGAGCTTACAATGAAGCTGCTGTTGTTATACATTGTTTATTTCCTGCTAAGCAGTTGTACGACACAGCAGGTAAGCTACCAGGGAGACGTCGCTCCTATACTCGAAAGCAGGTGCATCGAGTGCCACCAACCACCCGATGGAATTGGCTACATGGCCACCGGTCTGGAAATGGGATCATACGAATCTTTGATGCAGGGAACTTATTATGGACCGGTAATCGTTGCAGGCGACAGCCGCCGCAGTATGTTGAATATGCTGGTAGAGGGACGCGCCGGAAACCTTCAGCGCATGCCTCATAAAGAAGACGAAATCCTGACCAGTGAACAAATCGAAACACTCAAGAACTGGGTTAACCAGGGCGCCCATGACAACTGATTATTTCGAGCAGCCTAAAACACTGCACTTCCAACCCCGGCTTACATAATAAATTTAATTTATAGCTATAGCCGTGCTTTAATGCGGTTATCATCTGTGTTACTTGTTACTTAACATCGAGTTACGTACTATCTAGAGATTTGACAAGCTTTCTTTTCAAAATGCTGATGTGGTCTGTGATAATGCTTCCAGCGCTATCACCAACGCCCGTTAATGCCCGGGAAATCTCCAGCTATGCATTTGTCAATGATGACGGCACACTTCGCATCAAGCGCAAGACCATTCATCTCTACGGCATACATATCCCGAAAACCAGCCAGAACTGCCGCACCAGCCAGATTCCCCCGGTATGCGGCTCACGTGCAGCCATTGCGCTGGAGTTTAAAATCAGGAGCTTCGTGCGCTGTGAGATTATCGAGGAGAATTCTGACCACAGCCTCATTGGATGGTGCCGTGTCAATGCATCCCACCTTGATGAAGGTGAAGATCTCAGCGCCTACCTGCTTGAACGCGGCTGGGCCGTTGCACTGCCGAATGCACCCGTCGAATACCAGGCCCTGGAAAAAATCGCGTACCGGCGTGGCGTCGGTATCTGGGGCATTCAGATTGACAGTGCCATACCACGGAATTACTGATCAGAGCATTCGTCGATTTGTGCCACCCGTTGTTTTAGATGACAAATTGCTTTAACGCAAAGACGCAGAGAACGCAAAGTTAAGATAAATTATTCTAAAATCCACACAACAAATGCATATAACTTCTTTGCGACCTTAGCGCCTCTGCGCCTCTGCGTTGAAACTAATCTTTTTTCTAATCCACTCTACTTCTCAATCAGCTCCAGCGTATTGCCATCATAATCCCGGCAAAACAGTGCACGCCTGCCGGAACTGCTGAGCGTGTATGGCAGCGCCACCCGTTTGAGCTCGGCAATCACTGCATCAAGACTGGATACCCTCAGCGCAGTGTGCCTGTCCCTGCCGCCATGTTCAGGCCGTCCTTCAACAGGATCAGGGTTTGGCAGCTCGATCAGGTGGATCTGCCCGCTTTCGCCGAGATTGAGCCACGCTCCGGGGTAGGACAGGTCCGGCCTGCTATGATTCTGCTCCAGGCCAAGCACGCCAATATAGAATTCAAGCGCCCTGCCTGTGTCCTTTACCAGCACGCTGGCATGGTCAAAACCCCTGATAACACCTTTAGCCAAGGCCTTTACCCTCAAAATCGCTTATAATGTGCGCCCCTCGGGAAGCGGCACTTATCCCGGGGCAGCAGACAAGTTAACCCTCTCGCTTTATTGCATGCATAAAGCTCGAGAAAGCTGAGTTTATATGAAAATAAATGCGCACTTCGAGCCCATTTCGACTGCAAGTATTTAACACGCTGAGAAAGTAAAAGAGAACCCTGGACAAGCCCCGGTCATGAATCCACTGCTGCAAAAACTCCAGCCTTATCCCTTTGAGAAGCTCGCAGCGCTCAAGGCAGGATGCACACCGCCAGCCGGGCTCGACCCTATCGCCCTGTCGATCGGCGAGCCCAGGCATCCGTCACCGGAAGTTGCACTGGTACCGTTGCGTGACAACCTTGACCAGTGCAATCGCTATCCACTGACAAAGGGCCGCCCTGAACTCCGTGCGTCGATCGCTGGCTGGCTGCAGCGTCGTTTCAAGCTTGATGCAGACAGTATTGATGCTGAGAAACAGGTCATTCCGGTGAATGGCACACGCGAGGCATTGTTTGCCTTCGCCCAGTGCATCGTTGACAACAAAGCGGACGCGCTGGTAATGATGCCCAATCCGTTCTACCAGATTTACGAAGGCGCCGCGCTGTTATCGGGTGCTGAGCCTTATTTTTACAGCACGCTCAAACACAACAATTACCTGCCTGATTTCGATGCCATTGATGAAGAAACCTGGAAACGCTGCCAGTTGATCTACATCTGCACACCGGGCAATCCTACCGGCGCCGTGATGTCAGAACAACAGCTGAGCGACCTGATCGAAAAATCATTGAAATATGATTTTGTCATCGCGTCTGACGAATGCTACTCAGAAATCTATTTCGATGAAGATACCCCGCCTGCGGGCTTGCTGCAGGCTGCTTTCAATAACGGCCACAGGAATTTCAGCAACTGCGTCGTGTTTCACAGCCTGTCCAAGCGCTCCAACCTGCCCGGCATGCGTTCCGGTTTTGTCGCAGGTGATGAGAATATTATCAGGTCATTCCTTCTGTACCGCACCTACCAGGGTTGCGCCATGCCGCCTGCACACCAGCTGGCAAGCATTGCTGCATGGAATGATGAAAAACATGTAATTCACAATCGCGAGCTTTACCGTGACAAGTTCGCTGCGGTGCTGGATATACTAGCGCCGGTCAGCAGCGCGCATAAACCCGATGCCGGATTTTATATCTGGCTCAACACACAAATCCCGGATACGGACTTTGCCCAACAGTTATTTACCAGGCAAAACGTTACCGTGTTACCCGGCAGTTATTTATCTCGCGAAGTTAATGGCGATAATCCCGGCAGCAACCATGTACGCATGGCACTGGTGGCGCCTGTTGATGAATGCATTGATGCCGCCAACAGAATCAAGCAATTTATACAATCAATAAAATAATCAAACTTTCTGGAGAGAACCGTGGAAGACCTGAAGAAAACTATCGAAGAAGCTTTTGAAAGAAGGGCCGACATCACACCACGCAATGTCGAAACGCATACTGCTGATGCCGTGAATGAAGCTATTGCCTTGCTGGATTCCGGACAGGAACGTGTTGCAGAGAAACAAGGTGGCGACTGGGTTGTCAACGAATGGCTGAAAAAGGCGGTACTGCTCTCCTTCCGCATTAATGACAATGAATTTATCAAGGGCGGCTTCACCAACTACTATGACAAGGTCGATTCCAAATTCGCTGAACACAATACCCGCGCTTTCCGCGATTCAGGTGTTCGCGTTGTACCACCGGCAACCGCACGCATCGGTTCTTACCTCGCTCCCAGTGTTGTATTGATGCCCTCCTATGTAAACATTGGCGCTTATGTTGATTCCGGCACCATGGTCGATACCTGGGCAACCGTCGGCTCCTGTGCACAAATTGGCAAGAACGTACACCTCTCTGGTGGTGTCGGCATTGGCGGTGTGCTCGAACCCCTGCAGGCAGCTCCGACCATTATCGAAGACAACTGTTTCATCGGCGCCCGCTCGGAAGTTGTTGAAGGCGTAATTGTTGAAGAAGGCTCGGTGATATCAATGGGTGTCTATATCGGCCAGAGCACCAAGATCTTCAATCGCGCCACCGGCGAAGTCAGCTACGGCCGTATTCCTGCCGGTTCAGTAGTCGTTTCAGGCAACCTGCCATCAAAGGACGGCACATACAGCCTGTACTGCGCCGTGATCGTTAAACAGGTCGATGAAAAAACCCGCGGCAAGGTCGGCCTGAACGAATTACTCAGAGATATCGAATAACTCACCGCGGAGACGCAGAGAATCTTGATTGCAAAGAACAGAGACCTTAGTCGTGAATTGCTGATATTCGCGACTGAAGTCGCTCCTACGCCTAACCCGAAAAACCTCTGCGCCTCAGCGACTCTGCGGTTAATATTCTTTTTTAATGGAACCGAAAAATGATAAAAATATACGGCATCCCGAACTGCGACACCATGAAAAAAGCCCGCCGCTGGCTGGAGGCCAATGGCGTGGAATACGAATTTCATGACTATAAAAAGCTTGGCGCCCCCGAGAACAAACTGAAAAGCTGGGTCAAGCAGACTGGCTGGGAAACTGTGCTCAATAAGCGCGGCACTACCTGGCGCAAACTCGATGATAAGGTTAAGGACAATATCAATAACAATTCCGCGATAAATATAATGCTCGAAAATCCAGGTATCATAAAACGACCGGTACTCGAATCCGGTGAAGTGCTGCTGATCGGTTTCAAACAAGAGGAATATAAGCAGCTTCTGGAATAACTGTTTTCCTTCAACCCATATCAGCGACAGCGGCTAAAACCGCTTAAACAGACATGCCAGGTGCCACTCGGGGCGCTATCCGCCTACCCCACTGATCCAGACTACAATCTAATTACAACCGCTCGTCCGCCAGCCTGCAAATTATTGGAGAAATGAGCTAAATATTGACTGTGCAGATGAAATACAGGCCATTTCAATACGTTGCATATGCTGCGCACTATGTAATAAGAACAGCGTAATTAGAACACCAGGAAAGAATCAGGGTACCAGACATGTCCAGCCACAATACTGAAATACTTATCGTAGAAGAGTCATCGAAAATACGCGCCACTATTGCCGAATATCTTGGTGATGAATACATCATATATTATGCCAATGATGGCGAAGAAGGCTGGAAATTGCTGCAATCGAACGAGTCGATATCACTGGTGTTTACCGATATGCACATGGTGGTAATGAACGGCATGCTGTTACTGCAGAAAATCAGGGAGGCAGGCTGTGAACGCATGGCCAATTTGCCGGTAATCATGATCACGAGCGATGAAGAATCAGAGGAGTCAAAGCAGGCAGCACTTAACATCGGCGCTACCGACTTTATACACAAGCCTTTTGAGAAAATAGACATACTCAGCCGCACAAGATCCTACACAAAATTTAATCAACAGATCGCCAATCTTGAGAAGAAAGCCGCTTACGACACTTTGACGGGGCTTTATAGCAACCATATGCTGCTCGATTTCGGTCACAAGACCATATCTTTCGCCAACCGCCACAATATAGACGCCTCTGTTCTTTATGTTGAAATTGCTGACACCCAGAAGCTGATAGAAACACACGGCAGCAAGTCTACTGGAACCATTGTTACGACTGTCGCCGGTTTACTGGAAGAATCAATACGCAAGGAAGAAATGGTTGCGCATCTGGATGATGGCAGGTTTGCTATTGTTCTACCAAAGACAAAATCCTTCATGGCCCATATCGTTGCTTCACGTGTGAAAGAGGCCGTGGAAGATCTGGTATTCAATATAAGCAATATAAGAATCCAGGTCAGCCTCGCAGTAGGGTTGTGCTCAACTGAAGCCGGTGATAAATCTGACAAACTCGCGTTTGAAGAATATTGCGTAAATGCAGCACACGCCCTGGCAGCATCACTTGAAACCTCAAACAGGCGAATCGTCAGGTATGATGAAACATACGAAAAAATGATTGGCGATAATCAAAGCACACATACTTTATCATCTCATGAATTCGCTGGTTCAACTGACAACGAGCAGGACATAGTCGAAGTGTATACAGAATATTTCTCGAGCATCCTTGGGGGTGATTACAGTAATATTCCGCCTGAACACCTGCCGATGCTTATCGAGCAGCTGGAGAGCTTTTTTGAATATGCACACACTGTCATCCAGGATGATAAAAAAGTCTCAGGTGAGTAATAAATTCTAGGTCCGCAGCACTGCCAACTGCTCAAGAACCGGACCTGTTACTGGCTGAATTTTTTTGCGCATCATTGTGCCAATCGCATCCGTTCTGGCAAAAATCGGGTTAACCAGTTTGACACTCAGGCAAGAAAGGATAAGCGATGCCCGAATAGCAGCTTCGAGTTCGGGCAGTTGTTTAAGCACCGCTTTGATGTCATCGTCAGTTCTGCATATTTGTTCAGCTTCATCACTTATTGCAATGATGTCATCTGCAGTAAAACTTTCAGGTCTTACCTGCTTGAAGTAGGATGCAATTGCATCAAGCAATGATTCAACCACCTCCTGGTCAGAAGGTTTTTTCAGCGCTTCAACTGCTGTCCTGACAAAGCGCTGCCCTCTGTCACTGAAAGTACGCACGATCATGTCAGCATAGCGGTTACCAGCATCAAATAATGGCTTTAGTTTTTCACTGACTGCTTCATGCATCACGTGTTTCCCGGCCTTTTCCGGCAGGTCATCAGGCACCGTATGCATAAAACCAACATAGAAACTGCGCTTGTTGCGCGCACGTTTCCACAGTTTCTGTTTTTCATCTTCACTGATCAGGCCCGGCTGCAGTACCAGACGGACGGACTCGATGATTGCCCGCTGTTCTTCTTCAAACGGCAGGAACTCGATAAGAAATTCAGCTAGCACGGGCCCGGTTTTGCCCCTGACGACTGCTTGCTTTTCAAGCATGCGCCGCGCATTTTCTGCAGTTGGCATAGCCCACCATGCACGCTCGGCAAGTTCATCGGTCAATCCCGCTGCATGTACAGCAGCAACTACAGCTTCTTCTTCACCCAGCATCAACAGTTGCGCCAGGCTTTCATTCCTCGCCTGCCCCATGCGTGTCCAGCGTTTGAGAAATACGGGGTAACCACCGGGAGAACCCATGACATGCGTCGATAACACCGCCTTGACCTGCTTGATGTATTTCTCATCCTTGCAGTTCGGGTTCAACGGCACTTTTGCCTCACCCTTGTCGGTAAGCGCGAACACAACCATTTTTGATTCATCAATACGAACAGCTTGCAGGTTTTGCGCAAGCAATACGTTAAGCCGCAGATTGTCTTCAGATGAAAGCTCCATAAAGATGATTTTAACCGCAGAGGCGCGGAGACGCAGAGGATAATTGAATGTTAATAAGCATGATATACACAGCACAATCAAACGGTGGAGTTTGCACTATAAGAATCAGTTCTCTGCGCCTCAGCGTCTCTGCGGTAAATAATACTAATTAAGTTGTATGCGCTGGCCGAAAGGCACGGTCTCTTTGCCTTTAACCAGCCACAGCACGGAATACATGGGCTCCACTTCAGGGAACACGCCTTCGGCATCGGTGAAATACATCAGTAAGTCCGGATTGCTGTCCTGCTCTTCTACCCAGTTAAACGCGGGTTTGAAGTTCGTTCCTCCACCGCCACGAATTTCAATATCCATGGCAAATTCATCCCAGGGTTCGAATATCCATGGGCAGCCGTGATTCAAATCAGAATCACAGGTAAGCAAGGTAATGCGTGCACGCACCTGGCTTTTGATTGAATCGATTTCGGAAATGAATTCCTGTATTTCATCAGCCGCAATCGATCCACTGGTATCGATCACTACCACGACGTTGGTTTCATGACTTCGCAAACTTGGATAAACCGCCGGATCACCACGGCGCGTGGATGGTCGTGAATAGCTGTAGTCATCACGCGCAGTCATGGACATGAAGCGCGCCAACAGCATGCGCCAGGGCAGTTTTGGCTGCAGCAGGAAATCAACCATGCGCGCCATCTCCCCTTCCAGCTTGCCGTTCTGCAATGCGGTTTGTGCTGCAGCAGCCAGACGTTGCTGCCATTGGGTACTCAGATCTTCCTGCTCCTGCAGCGATAATGGATTCGGTTTGGGTGCACCCTTTGCGCCTGAACCGTCAGGCTCTTGATTGTCATTACCACTGCCATCCTTCGCATCATTTTTCTGCCGTTCCTTATCAGAACCGCCATCACTCATGTCCTTGTTTTCTTCGTCCTTGTTATCCTGGTTGTCATCAGAACTGTCTGAATTGCGTTCAAGATCACGCTCACCGTCATTATCGTTATCTTCAAGGCACGGGTAAATTTCCTCGGCGGTCATGCCTTCGTACTCACGCAAGTGCGCTGCATCAGGCGTTGGTTTCAAACCGTCATTGATGAGCAGCGGGTTGACTGCATAATCACAGGCCAGCTCCCAGCGATGCTTAATGCGGTGACCGCGACGATGAAAATGTGATAAAGCACAGTGCAAGGCCTCATGCGACAGCGCAAACTGGGTTTGATCATTGTCCAGCGCATCGATGTAGTCGGAATTGTAGTAAAACGTCTTGCCGTCGCTGTAGGTGGTTTCACACCATGATGCATCGCCCTCGACCATGGGCAAGCGCAGCACCAGCGCACCAAGGAACGGCTTATCAAGAATAAGGCGTGTTCGTGCAATAGCTAGTTTATTGTCGACATCGGGCATTTGTTTTTACCGCAGAGGCGCGGAGGCGCAGAGAAAAACATTTAAGTTGTTAATCCACATAATTAAGGACTTTTCTTCGTATACCATTTTTCAGAACTGGCACATTAAAGTTTATCAAGAGCCCCACACTACTATTTGTAAGCTTCATATATGTGAGCAATTGTGCCTCGTGTATTGACGATATTTTATCAATAGTTTTCAATTCAACAATCACACATTTTTCTACAATCAAATCGATCCTGTATCCACAATCAAGCTGAATTCCTTTATAAGCCAAGGGCAGCTTTCTTTGACGATTAAATTGAATACGCTTGAGTGTAAGCTCATGACATAAGCATTCCTCATATGCGGACTCCAGCAAACCGGGGCCTAGTGCTTTATGTACTTCAATAGATGCACCAATAATAGTATCTGTTACCTTGTTGATATCCATATCAAATCCTTCCTATGTATATAAATTTAAAATTACTTTCTCTGCGCCTCTGCGCCTCTGCGGTTAATAATTTTTTAATAAAGCATAATATCCGCAATTTTATCCGCCCAGTTCGCGAACTCCGGTACCGCGAATATATCTTCACCAATCGCGCGGTGCATATCGGAGACCATCATCACGCCCATTTCGCGCTGCGGGAACTTGCTCGCGTACGCCAGGATATTGCCATGTACTTTTGCTGCATCGTCTGTCTCTTTAGCTCGAATGGCACGGCCGACGAGTGCTGATGCGACTGCGTACTGCAGGTCAATTTCTTTCGGCGCCGGGATATCTTCACCGTTGACGATGGCATCCAGATCCGGCATTTGATCCAGGCTTTCGATGAATGCGCGCAACTCGATGCCAGCTGCATTACCAACACAGGCCTGGAGTGCACCGGTCAACAGATCATGGTGTTCATCAAACTTCTGCAGGCCACGGTGAGCAAACTCCCAGGACCGCGGCGATGGAAAAGCGATCGGATTGTGTGAAGGATCGAAATCGAACAGCAGGTCCTGCCTGAAACGCAGGAAAGCGATAATGCGCTCATCGATGTTGTTCGCATAGGCCCACGCCACCCAGTCATCCACGTTGACGTCGACCTCGTAGTGCGAGAAGCGGTTAGCCAGCGGCGCGGGCATACTGTAGGTAACACCACGGTCTCCCTGGCGGTTGCCGGCAGCGATAATAGCCCAGCCCTCAGGGACTTCGTATTCTCCCAGCTTCCTGTCAAGAATCAGCTGATAGGCGGCGGCTGATACGCTTGGAGGTGCCGATGTGATTTCATCCAGAAACAGAATACCCTCTTCGCCGTGCCGTTTGGTACTCGGCAGCATAGCAGGTACTGCCCACACCACCTCTTCGTCGGACCTGAAAGGAATGCCGCGCAGATCACTGGGCTCCATCTGTGACAGGCGAATGTCGATCAATGGCGCCTTGTGTCGATCAGCGACCTGGGCCACCATTTGTGATTTGCCGACACCCGGAGGCCCCCACAGCATGACCGGTGTGTGATGGCCCTCGCGGGTACTGGAATATTCTTTTTCAATAACAGTTAGTAAGTGTGCGGGTCGCATATGTATCTACCAATATTGTTTATCACCGCAAAAGCGCGTAGCAAGTAATTGTTTTTGTGAATAAAGTACTAATGTTCAATCCGCAGCCTGTACTGAGCAATGCCCGCAGGATCTTTACATATTTATTTTCAATTTCGACGTAACAGTATTATGAATTAAAAGCCGGCCTGCTTGTACAACGCCTTTGCTTTTTCCGTATCCTTATCCACACCCAGGCCTTCTTCATACATCATCGCCAGTGTGGTCAGCGATCCAACCAGGCCCTGCTCGGCCGCCATTTCAAACCATTTTATTGCTTCCTGGCTGTCCTGTTCGACACATTCGCCTTCCATGTACATGAATCCAAGTCCATGTTGCGCAAGGGCATGGCCCTGCTCAGCCGCGGCGCGCATCATTGCTGCCGCTCTTTGTTCGTTTGCAACGATGCCAAGGCCATTTTGATACATGATGGCACAACGGTGCTGCGCCTCGGCATCACCCTGTTCCGCCAGGGGTGAGAGGAATCGCATTGCCTGGCTAAAATTCTTCGCCTCGAATGCCGCCATTCCGCTGGCATAGGACGCGTCGGATTCCTGGTATTCTGTACGATCACTAGACATATAAAGCCCCTTAATGGAAATAGTTCGCATTTTAACACGCCTTCCATTTCCCCCATCAGGCTCCATGGTAATGCTATAGAAATATTTCGGCCACCCCTAAAGGGATATAAGCAAGCAGTTAACCCTGCATAATGAATACTGTATAATTTGCGCCCATTCAGCGGGCCTTTGGCCGCTAAACAAATTGAAAATCACCGCGTGGCACTGTCAGGTGGTATATGTAGAATCTAACAGAGGATTTATCAGATGAATCAAGACTACCACAACGCAATCACCAAGATGGAACAAGCTGGTGTTGATCCAGAATACATCCTTGGATGGGAAGGCGGTTATGTACTGAACCCACCACGTGAGGAGCAGCGCGTGACAGAAGCCTATGAAGCTGGTTATGAAGACGGCAAGGAAAAAAATGCAGACAACTTCAGTAGCTGGGTTAAATAACCAGTACTGACAACGCTGATATTAATAAAAAGCCGGTCCGCAAATGCGACCGGCTTTTTTTTCGACAATGACAAGTCGCCAAATCCTGAAGATGCACACAGACAAATGCTGAACATCCCGCCACGAAAGAAAAAGAAACCGGCCTAATGCCGGTTTTTTGTTGACCAGGGTCTATAAATACCTGCAAGCATAATAACAAAGGCAGGGCCATGGCAACGAAACCTAATGCTGGTCAGTGTGTGTTAAACGAACAAATCATAGACGACCCTGTATCCGGGTTGACAATTCAGTTTGAATTAAACGATGACAATACAGTGCGTATGAAGATATTCGGCGATCTGCCCCTGGGAAACAGGGAGTTTGTATTCGATAAAAATGGTAATGAGGCTGGAGCGGGAACTGCGCTAAGCTGCCCGACCCGGCCCTCATGGCTACGTGAAGTGCTTTAAGCCATCACATCACTGCATCTTCGCACATCATTACATCTTGGCAGTCTACGATACATGCTCCTGAATCCCAGAAGTAGTGCACGTTCTCGCTCAGCAGGATTGCGACAGACTTCGCGCCTGTAAGATGTGGCCTGTTGCGTGTGCCGACCCTCTCTGCCGGAGAAATGGTCAGCTAATCGACTGCTGATGGTAGTCGCACTACCTGTAGCATGACCGATATAAATTAGCTCATCGCCAACGTACAACTCATATACTCCGCCAGTTTGCGGCGCTTTTTGGATATTCTCTTCCGAGAATATATATTTCTCACCAATGATAGGCATGACGGCCTCCATCGTTGTTTATTATTGTTATTGTTCAATGACTGTACCACCACATATTGTGTTTTTCAAGCACAAATTACACTATAGGTTGTGCGTTGGTTAGGTATTGAAATGCTATTTCAGGCCTTGCTCCATGATTTCAGATCAAGCCCCTGACAACACGCTTGAATACCTTCAAGGCATCCGGGATTTCGATTTCCATCACCTGGTCCGGTACCCATTTGTTGTCTTTTTCGCCCATTACAGCCTGTACATGCTCACCCACACGGCGCCGTAGCTGAAACCCGGGTTCACCGTCGCTGTAGGAAAAGCCGGCGTAGTCAGACATGCGCTCATTGAGCAATTCGACAAAAACCTTGCTGTGATCACCCTCGCCGTCAAAATCGACACGGTTGTCCTTGACTGTTTTAGCCAGACTCATCGCCAGCGCCACAATCAGCCGCCGCCGCGTGTCCTCATCGTAATCCTTATCAGCAGCCAGGCGGTCAACCAGGCTGATATAAAACGCCAGCAGCTCGGCAATGACGTCGACACGCTGACTCTGCGTGTCTGTCTGAAAGCCCTCGTTTTCCAGATTGAGCACATTGGCGCTGGCGATTTTCCACAAATTAAATGCGATTATTCCAGCTGTATCCTCGACACTGCGCTCCTTGTTCTTGTCCTGCCACTTGTTTTTGACGCGTAATCTCATATCCCGATTTGTTGAAACTCATTCAATTTTTATGATTCGAATAGTATACTATTTTACTCAGGTATTATCCTATCTCTTATGAAATACGAGCATCAACAACTGATCAGGGCTGTGCAGCATAACTGCAATATTTCAGATGCACGTTTTGCCGGCAACTACACCATGTGCATTTACCTGCTGAAAATGCGCGAATATTTTCGCTGGGAGATGGAGCAGGACTTCGGCTCTTCTCTTACCAGGGATGATGTCGGTCAGTGGTTAACCGAGCGCGAGCAGCTGTGGTCGGATATCGAAGACCAGGACTTTGCACATCTCGACATAGCAGGCGAACTGCATGATCCTTTTCACTCGCATCACATCAACAGCAAACTGCTTGAACATGGCCTGGTCTACAGTGCCGGCATCGGGCAGAAAGCGAAGCCGCACTTCTTCCTGGCAGATCTGGCCAAACACGAAACACATAACGGCTATGATATTTATATTTCCACACGCGAATACGCACGTGATCTGAGCTCTCCTCCAGCTATGAGCCAGGAGCAAACGATATATATCAGACGCGAGTCATTCAAGCGCATGATCTGGGAAAAAACAGAACAGTGGCGCTGGAGCAAACCGCACAATGCCATGGAACATGCAATCGCCTGTTACGACTTTGACAGTAACCTGCAAGCTGCACTCGATGAAATGACCGACCATGAACTCGAGTCAGCCATATTGCATGAGATTGGTGAAATTAAAGCAGGCGAATATCTTCATGGCTGGCACGCCATGATGTCAGGGCTAATGTTCACCCAGGCAGAAATCATGGCACGCGCTGTTCGTGACCATCTTGCAGATGCCATCTCAACATTACCTGTTCTCCTGGAAAATCAGCAGGAAGCTTCCCTACACTTCTATATGGCCAACCTGACCAGCATGCGCAAACATATTTTTCCGACACTGGTTGACGCATATGACGAATGGCTAGAAAGTAAAAACGCATCCAGACTGGAACTGCTTGTTGATAAGAGTAAGGGTCACTGGCAAAACATCGCAACCGAAATGCTGGCATTATTCAATCAATACGGCGAGAATAGCCACGAACACATCGAAAAACTGGTAGAAAACAACACCTTGTAGCACAGCCATTATGAATCCTGAACACGCCGCTCACAAACCACTGCAAACCATACACGAAGTCAAGCGAGACACGTTTATATTTGAAAAACATAACGCATTGCCAATTGATGTATGCAACGAGATGATCCGTCGCTTTGAAGACTGTAAAGATGAACAGTATCAAGGGCGCATAGGCCAAACCATTTCAAAAGACAGAAGCATAAAACACACAACCGACCTGGTAACAAGCGGCAAGGAACACTGGAAAGACCTGGACAATGAGCTATTCAGATCACTCAGTTCAGTCATACATGAATTCCGTGAATCATTTCCTTTCTTCAAAGGGCCGTTCAAGGATATGGGCTATGGTATTCAACGTTACCTACCCGGCGAGTACTATCACTGGCATATCGATGGTGGCAGCCATGAATTCAGCCATCGCCAGCTTGTAGCCCTGTGGTATCTCAACGATGTTGCCGGTCCCGGCGGTGAAACTGAATTTCTCTACCAGGACCTCAGGATAAAACCTGAAACCGGCAAGCTGGTACTGTTCCCGCCATTCTGGACGCATGAACATCGCGCGGTCACCCTGGAACAAGGCGTTAAATATATCGCCACTACCTGGGTGGTGTTTGCATAAACACTTCTTAACGCAAAGGCGCAAAGACGCAGAGGACGCAAAGAATATATTTTTTTATGTAAAACCGTAGCCCGGATGAAACGCTGTGTAATCCGGGATTGATAAGCGGCCCCGGATTACGTTTCACTTCATCCAGGCTACATACTACCTGGGTGGTGTTTGCTTAAACACATCTTAACGCAAAGGCGCAAAGACGCTGAGAACGCTAAGATAACCTTAATTTGTAAAACCTGCTCACATAATACCTAAGTATTCGATTCTCATTGTGCACTGAAATAATATGGAATTTTTTGTTAAACAGCCTGAGACTCCCGAAGAAATTGAGCAGTACTTTGAATTGCGCTGGCGAATGTTACGCGCACCGTGGGGTGAAGCCGAAGGCAGTGAAGTTGATGATATTGAAGATCAATGCTTTCACATCATGGTAATGAATAATGAGCATGTTCTTGGCGTTGGCAGACTGCAATTTAACTCTGCAGATGAAGCGCAGATACGTTATATGGCGGTAGAAAAAAAACATGAAAGAAACGGCATCGGACGCCTGATTGTAAACGCGCTTGAGCAGGAAGCCATAAGCAAGAGCATTAACACTGTTATGCTGGACGCAAGAGAACCTGCGGTCGGGTTTTATCAAAAACTGGGTTACCGCATAGAAGAGAAAAGTTATGTGCTGTTCGATGAGATACAACACTACCGCATGACAAAGCAGTTAACAGCGTAGCCTGGATGCAACGAAGTGAAATCCGGGACATGCCCCCGGATTCCGCTGCGCTTCATCCAGGCTACATCTCTAAGGTCAATCAGCCTTACAGAATATTTTTTAACCGCAGAGACGCAGAGACGCTGAGAAATAAATATTGTTTGTAAAGCTGTTGCCTGACCGTCCGTAAAATGTGATTTTGAAAATGAACAGGTCTTTCCCTCTGCGTCTCCGCGTCTCTGCGGTTTATTACCTATATAGTCCGAGTGTAGGGCGGATTAGGCAATAGCCGTAATCCGCCGGGTGCTAATTGGTGCAATACGTTTCACTATTGCACCCTACGTCCTGAAAGATTATTTACCGCAAAATTCAAAAATCATTATGGTCCGCGAAAAACGCAAAATACGCGAACAAAACAAAAGCGCAATAAAAGGGTTTAGTATTATTTGCGTCCTTTGCGTTTTTTGCGGACAAATAACATGTTTAACATCCGTTTTTATCTGCGTTCATCTGTGGACTTAATAAACCTTTGCACCCTCTGCGCCTTCGCGTTGAACACTAACTGAATATGGGTCCTAACGGGCGTGAATCTTCATGCCCCATAATAATATCCGTTTCATTCATATCACCGGTGATATCGATATTGACTCCGGTAACACCTGGCATGGTGCGCAATATATATGCAGCCATCAACATCAACAGTTTTTCGTTTTCTGTTTCGATTGCCGTGAGTATCTTATCTGCAGCAATCTGGCAACGTTGCTCCGGATCAGGGCTGTCCACCCAGTCACGGCTCATCTGCCATCCTCTGTCCATATCGGCATCGAGTTTCTCGAAAAAATCGATTGCGTCAGTCAGTAGCTTGTCCGGCACTTCAAATGCATTGGCGCGGCCGTCAACGATAATATTCAGTTTCATACGCATCACCTGTTAATATGCAGTCATTATACGTAATACTCGACTGAGATCGAAGCATGTTGATTACAATTCCTGAAGTACTGAATAAAGAAGAACTTGCCGTAGTTCGTGACTATATATCGATGGCTGACTTTGTCGATGGAAAATTAAGTGCCGGCAGTGAAGCCATCGAAGTAAAAAATAATCTTGAAATGCAGACTACGGATCAGCACTTGGCACAGTTGAATAATCTCGTGATGGGCAAGCTGGTAAAACATCCTGTTTATTTAAACGCCGCCATGCCAGCAAAAATAGCCGCACCTTTCTATGCAAAGTATTCAACAGGCATGCAGTACGGCAACCATATCGATGACCCGATCATGGGGCCATCGGGTCAACGTTACCGTACCGACCTTTCCATCACCGTGTTTCTGAATTCGCCTGAAGACTATGACGGAGGTGAGCTGGTGGTACAAACCGCTTTTGGTGAGCAAGGTGTAAAGCTGGAAGCAGGCAGCGCAATAATGTACCCCTCCGGTAGTACTCACTGTGTCACTGAAGTAACGCGCGGAGAACGCATTGTCGCAGTAACATGGCTACAAAGTATGGTACGCGACCCATCTCAGCGCGAGCTGCTTTACAAGTTATCCAGGGCACGAGAGATATTGCTGGATAAATTCAAAGGTGAGGAAGAAACCGAACTTGTCAGTAACGCCTATATCAACCTGGTTCGTATGTGGAGTGAAGTTTAATAATATTATTTAACCGCAGAGACGCAGAGGCGCTGAGAATTTTTGCGGTATGCACGTAGGAGTGGCTTTAGCTGCGAATTCGGTCTCGCTTCTCCGAACAGTTGTTCGCGGCCAAAGCCGCTCCTACAACATAATAAACCTCTGCGCCTCTGCGTCTCTGCGGTTAAAAAAAAATATCTTTACGTACTTTGCGTCTTTGCGGTGAATAGAAATATATTTAGACGTAGGGTGCAATAGTGAAGCGTATTGCACCAATTAGCACCCGGCGGATTACGGCTAATGCCTAATCCGCCCTACACTCGGACCGAATTCAAGCACACCGTAAAAATGTTTTTCTTTGCGGCCTCTGCGTCTTCGCGCCTTTGCGTTGAAAAAATCTAGCAGGCATAAAAAAAGCCGCTTAAAAGCGGCTTTTTTGCTTTGAAGTCGATTAAAGCTTAGCGCTCGGAACCTGCTTCTGCGTGCGCCATATCGACGACTTCCATTGCCAGATCTCTGTACTTCTGACGGTAACCGTCCAGTTCAGACCCCGCATCAGGCTTGAAGTAATCCTTGGGATCTACGCCATTTTTGTGCTCATACTCGATGAACTGCTTCTGCATTTCGATCATTTCTTTGATCTTTGCCGCTTTATCGCTCATGTTATTCACCTTTGTTTGAGTAGCCACCGCATATAAGGCGGCCATTCTTCTTAAAATTTCAGTGGCCAAATTCTATCATTTGGCCAAATCCCAGCCATATACCCCATAAGGGTAAGGCCTATTGCCGCTTAATAGCCGCCTTTACGCGTACTTTGCGGGCATCCGCCAATCTTCAGACCTTGCTTGGATGGCATACCCGGGAACATTTCGTACATTTCCTTGGAAGATACCTTGCGACCCCAGATTTTACCCATGGCTTTCATAATGCTGCGCTCGTTGGGCTCATCACCATTCAAGGTTTCCTGGCGAACGTACTTAACGATATCCCAGTGACCCTCTGTAGGATCTATTCCTTCTTCAGCGAAGAGTTCTGCTGCTATTTCTTCAGTCCAGTCATTGGTATTAACCAGATAGCCGTTTTCTGTTCTTTCAACTGATTCAAGTGCCATAGTCTTGTTACCCTTATTATCTGTTACAAAATAAAGTGCCTATAAAATGGAGGGCGAATATTAAAACAGATTGCTGCAGGATTCCAGATACCCTACCTGAATGGGATAGATGACCGCATATTGAATGAAGGATTTGGATTTTAGGGGCAAGCTGGCTAAGCAGGTTGGGCGATCGCCCGCTGATTCATAGTTTTAGCTATGGATCAAGGGGGATCGTTCAAGATGCGACGCCAGCTTGTTCATAAAACCAAATAGGACTCACTGCTACTGGATTAAACCTTAAGATTCATCTGTAGGAATTTGATATTTTATAAAATTACCAAATTATTTGTGTCCGCCTTCGTGCAATATGCGGGCTAGGTACCCGTAAAGTGGGATTTGTCCTCGGTCTCACCAACGGCTCGAATACCCTTGTGTGGCAGGAAAATACCGCAGCCAAGATGCCTTCCGGGCCCTACACCGGTCTCCTGCAAACTTAGCGAAGTCGCCTTATCCAGGTCCGCGATCATCACGCTGCGCGTCTCGATATCACCATCTGGAGTCGAAATAGTATGCTCGATACCACAAAGCATCTTGCGCACATGAATATCACGCAGTTTCAGCTCGTCAACCAGCCAGTCCACGAACTGGTCCTCATCAAGTTCCCCGGGGCCGATGATGTATCTTGAAAATATCGTCTGAACAGGATTCAGCAGCTTGACGCTGGCCTCGCCCACTTCTACCGTGTAGCCAGCAATATCCAGGGTTTCTCCGGAAATTTGTTTTGCATCTTCTATCTTTTCTTTTGGTACACGCAGATGCATCTTTGCCCTTTTGGATAAGTGCATCAATTCACCATCTGGCGGGCGTTCCCAGCCATTGCCGGTAGTAGCACCGTGAATTTGATGTATACCGATCTCAGGTGCAGATTCTATCCATGGCAGCACTTTATACATTGCCTGCGCCAGCTCATAGGCATGCATTGTCGGTATTTGCTTGCACCTGATCCTGAAACTCAGATCAACCACATCATCCGGCACTACATCTTCTTTGTTCTGCTTGTCTTCGTCTTCCCAGAGCACTTCAACACCATAGTAAATTGATAAATATCATTCCTGCCTTGAGGTAAACGCCGCCTCCAGCCTGTCTTCCCAGTCTGGCGGCGTGTCCGGAAACTGAGGCTTCACATCCATGCGAAAAAAAAGCTCGCCTTCGCGGGCACGTTTTTTCAGTTCTGTTACCAGCTCATCAAATGACTGCATGTCATGTCCCTGCATAATTACTTCACTTAGCCACAGCATAACTACCTCGGTTCATCCTGCTGATTCAGGTCTGCTGATTTAATCCGGTTTCAGCAATCCGGTCATAATAGCGTGCACGATACATCAGTCTTTTTGCATTCGCACTGTCATTAAAACCGGAGCGCTTGTGCAGGATATTATTGCAAATCACGCCTTCACCCGCTTTAAGTCTGTATTTATAGGTTAATTCGTCAATATCAAGTATTTGTGTTATTAGATTTGCGGCCTCACGGGTAAGTTCATCATCTCGCCACTCAATATTGCGTTTGCGCGCGGAATAACGCATGTGCAGGCTGCCCGTAAGCACGTCAATTGAGAATACCGGTCCGCTGCAGGCCCCGCGAATTTCTGCGCCTGCTTCGATATTCGGCGGAATCGTCATGGCCTCAGGATGCATTAATGCCTGGATATAGGCCGGGTTTTGATCGCGCAGGCGCATATAGACCAGTTCGTGATCAATCAGGCTGTTTTCGCCGCCTGCGGCAGCGGGCTGGGCACAATGCAGGATAAAACCGCGCACCTGGTGCTCGGCTGAATTGTAATAACCGTCTGTATGCCAGCTAAGCGGCCTGTTGGTATAGGGGATATAGCTGTTCCCCGCCTGTTCTTTTACGGTCAGGCTGGTAATATCATCTTCATCGGAGCGCAAGTTGTCATCCAGGCGGGATAGCCCTAATTGCAGCCCCAGTTGGTGAACCAGCTCTTTATCCGATGCTTGGTAACTACTTGAGACCTTATATATAGCTGTGTTACTTCTGCGGCAAAGGTCCTGTATGCGCGACTTCTCCCCAGCATTCAACTCAAACGGGTTTTCCAGGGGTACGAGCAAATCCTCGAGAGCAGGTCTGTGCTCAAGTTTCTGCTGCCGCCAGGCCAGGTAGGCAGCAGTCTCATCAAGACTGAAAGGACTGCCTGCACCAGCCGAAAGTAATACCCGCTTGCCTGTCATCTGTGTCATAGGCAGCTGAGAATGCCCGTATCGACCAGTAATTACAATATCACCATAGGGTGCAAGCTCACGCCTCAGATAAATCCAGTACCGCTACTGAGAATCAGTCTCATCTCCAAAAGCATAAAATACCATCAGTACGTTAAGTGGCTGTTTATTAAAGATTAATTTTTACTGGTTACAAAATCCCCTGTTGTTTGAAAATAAAACACTATCCCTTTCGGGATAATGGCTAATGCCCCTGCTCTCCCAAGGGTAGGATTCTGACTTGCAAAAGCACAGCCTACAATTGCGCCACCTGAATTCAGTATCCTTATAGTGGTATAAGGGATATTGAGAAGAAATACTTTTGGGATTAGAATTTGTCGCCCAATTCTAATCTTGCTTGCAAGCAGATAAGCCAATAGGAGACGACCCATGGCCAAAAAGATTTACGAAACCCCGATGTTGGATGAGCTGGAAAACGGCCCCTGGCCCAGCTTTATCACAGGTATCAAAAAACTTCGCGACGAACACCCTGATGAACGCATCCAGGAAGTAACCAGCAGCCTGCTCGGTCAGCTGGAACATTCTTACGAAACACGTAAGGGTTACTGGAAAGGCGGTACAGTATCCGTATTTGGTTATGGCGGCGGTATCATCCCTCGCTTCTCAGAAGTGGGTTCTGCTTTCCCTGAATCCAAGGAATTCCACACACTGCGCGTACAGCCGCCTGCCGGCAACCACTACACCACGGCCATGCTGCGTCAGCTGGGTGACAGCTGGGAAAAATGGGGCTCGGGCCTGCAGACCTTCCACGGTCAGACGGGCAACATCATGTTCATCGGTACAACCACCGAAAACACACAGCACTTCTTTGACGAAATCAACGAGTATGGCTGGGACCTCGGCGGTGCCGGCCCTTGCGTTCGTACCGCGATGTCATGTGTCGGTGCTTCACGTTGTGAAATGTCCTGCGCCAATGAGCACGGCATCCACCGCCACCTGGTCAACAACTTTACCGATGACGTTCACCGCCCTGCACTGCCGTACAAGTTCAAATTCAAGGTCTCCGGTTGTCCGAATGACTGTCAGAACGCCATCGAGCGTGCTGACATGGCTGTTATCGGCACCTGGCGCGACGATATGAAAGTCGACCAGGAAGAAGTCAAGGCCTATGTTACCGCCAAAGGCCGCCAGTACATCAATGACAACGTGATTACCCGCTGCCCGACCAACGCACTGGCACTGAATGACGATGACACGCTGGCCGTCGACAACCGCAACTGTGTACGTTGCATGCACTGCCTGAACGTTATGCCCAAGGCCCTGCATCCCGGTGATGACAAGGGTGTCACCATCCTCATCGGCGGCAAGCGCACGCTGAAGATCGGCGACCTGATGGGTACCGTCGT
>CAZRKQ010000185.1:0-49796 GCA_964600755.1 uncultured Thiotrichaceae bacterium | reverse complement strand
ACCCCGACGCCCATTTTCTTTAAGAATGCAGGCTGCTGTTTTCCGAGCATAGCGCTGATCGGACCGGAGGATAGGGACCTTAGCTGCTCGTTCAGTTCCTTGGCCCGACGGTCCCCGGGTTTGAGTTTCAGCAGTTGATCGCTGATTTTCTGCAAAGTATCACACTCGCGCTTACGTTGTGATTTGCTGATCCATTCTTCCTCTGTGTTGTCACCAGTCTTCATCATCAAATATATCGTCGTCGGTGCTATCGACCAGAGTCAGCGTATTGGTTTTGCCATCATTTTCGAAGGTAACGCTTTGAAGCAGTATTGTTGATCTGAGGTCGCCATCTTTCCAGTGTTCATATTTTACGGGGATATTATGATATTCGGGAAGCATCCACACATAAATAACCCGGTCTCTTTCGGCTTCCTTGATGAGTGTTTTCAGAGCTGTCATGTCAGTTCCATTGAAATTGATTGTTTCCTTTCCCAGGTTTTCGATTAAATAGTGTTTCAGCTCGCCCTTCATAAGCAGTCCGTGTTTATACGATGCTGATTCCTTGTCGGCGTTTATGATAATGAGGGCCTGAATGGAAAGGGGGTCCCATACAGGCTCATCGCTGTTTATATTTAATGTTTCACCCTTGTATTCGCCTGTTACATTTCCGGCGGGTCCTTTTTCCTGGTCGTTGAGCCAGTCGATTTGGTAGCGGACAGTGGTATCCTCCGCGTCCTCGCTATGGGTGTAGTCATGATTGACAAGCAGTAGCTGCCCGTTGTCTTTTGCGATATCACTGTGTATGTCAACATGGCCATCATAGAGAAACGCAAACAGACCTACCGGGTACGTATAAACCTCCATGGATAAGCCTTTTTCAGTCTGCTCCAGTTTGTGGGTTGCTTTCGCCAGGGTAATGCCATACATTTCCAGTTTGTAATTGGCTTCAAACTTATGTGGCAGTTCATTTGCCAGCACTGCTGCTGGTGTAAAAAGAAACGCCTGGAGGGGGATAAGTATGGCTAGTGTTGTTGTGAAAAGACGAGCCGGTTTCGTTGCATAATGCAAGACTGTAGAATAAATCGCTGTCAAATAGGACTTTGTTACCATTTAATCTAAGTCTAGCATCAATATACCGGGCTTTCGCCATTCGTGTCGAAAGTGACACTTTCAAGCACAACCGTGGATTTGAGTTCTCCGTCTTTCCATTGTTCAATTTTTACTGGTATATTGTGAAGTTCAGGTGCCATCCACACGTACATGGCCCTGTCTCTTTTTGTTTCCCTGCCGGTAATTTTCAAGGCCTTGAATTGTGTACCATTGAATTTCACTGTTTCAGTTCCATGATTTTCAAACAGGTAGTGTTTGAACTCGCCTTTTATGAACAGGCTGTATTCGTGTGGAGACAGTTTTTTTACAGTGTCAATCATCATAGGAACCTGGATCGATAATGGATCCCATACCGGTTGATCGATATTTAAGTTGACATTATTGCCTTCGTATATTCCTGTCGCGGTGCCAACAAGTTCCTGCTTGTGGTTTTGCCAGTTGATTTTGAACTGGACATTCCGGTCCTTTTCATCACCATTATGCGTGTAATTGTAGTTAACAAGTAGAAGCTGTCCATTATTAACCACCATATCACTGCGTACATCGATTTTGTCATTCCTGAGATACGCCATCAGGCCGGTTGGGCGCGTGGATTGCGTCATGGAAACTCCACTTTCAGTATGCTCCAGTGTATATGTTGCTCTTGCCAGCACTGTGCCATACATCTCAAGTGCGTAATTAGCGGAGAACTCGTGAGGCAGCTCTTTAGCATGTGATACAACTGGCGTCATAAGAAACGCCAGTATGAAGAGATTAATTAATGCTGTTCTGAAAAAATAAGCTGATCCGCTTTGCATAATAAAGGCCTGTCTAATACCTTGTTGTCCAATAGGGCTTTGTTGCCATTCATTTTAAGTCTACCATCAACAAACCAGGCAATCGCCATCGGGTAGATCACATGCTCCTGAAGCAAAACACGTTCTGCCAAAGACTGTTCAGTATCATTTTCCAGCACAGGAACTTCTGCCTGTATGACAACGGGTCCGCTGTCGAGTTCATTACTGACGAAATGCACACTGGCCCCGTGTACGCTCTTTGACGCTTCGAGAGCCCTGCGGTGCGTATGAAGGCCTTTAAATTCAGGGAGTAATGAAGGGTGAATATTCAGAATAGTGCCATGGTAGTGACTGATAAAATTGTCAGTGAGAATACGCATATAACCTGCAAGTACGATCAGGCCAGGTTTGTATTTATCAATTTCCGAGATCAGTGCATCATCATATGAAACGCGGTCTTGATATTCTTTCTGATCAATAATCGCAGTTTTGATATGTGCGTGTTGAGCACGTTGTAGCCCTTTTGTGTCAGCGCGGTTGCTTATGACTGCTGCAATGGTGGCATTGATGAGGCCCTGGTTTACAGCGTCGATAATTGCTTGCAGGTTAGTACCGCTGCCTGATATCAATATTACGATTGATTTTTGTGTCACGTATACAGTGTTATTAAATTTATTCGAACCTGATGGCGGCGGCGTCACTCGATGATTCAATATGGCCAAGTTGCCATGCCACAGTGCCGTTCTCTTTGAGCGTCTGCATTATTGATTCGGCTTTGTTTTCAGGTACTACAACCACCATGCCTATTCCGCAGTTGAAGGTGCGGAACATTTCCATTTGTTCAACGTTGCCGTTTTGCTGTAGCCATTCAAATACTGCCGGCATGCGCCAGCTGCTGGTGTTAATGACGCCGCAGGTATTCTCGGGAAGTACGCGTGGTAGATTCTCCAGCAGCCCGCCACCTGTAATATGTGCAAGCGCATGCACGTCGCTGTTCGTAATAATGTCTTTTAACGCGGATACGTAGATTTTTGTTGGGGCGAGTAGCGCATCTGCCAGAGACCTGCCATCGCAATCTTCACTGAGATTACTACCGCTGACCTCAATAATCTTGCGGATTAAGGAGTAGCCGTTGGAGTGAGGGCCGCTTGATGCCAGTGCTATTAGCACATCACCGGGCACTACCTTGCTGCCATCAATCGCCTTGTCTTTTTCTACGATACCAACACAGAAACCTGCGAGATCATAATCACCGGCCTGGTACATTCCGGGCATTTCAGCAGTTTCACCACCGATCAGCGCTGCGCCGGATTGCCTGCAGCCTTCGGCAATGCCTTCGATGACATCGGCTGCGACATGGGTATCAAGGGCGCCAGTCGCATAATAGTCGAGAAAAAACAAAGGTTCTGCACCCAGCACCAGTATGTCATTGACGCACATGGCCACCAGGTCGATGCCGATGGTGTCATGTTTGCTCTGTTGTATGGCCAGTTTCAATTTTGTACCAACACCGTCAGTGCCTGAAACCAGTACCGGGTGTTTGAAGCGCTCGAGCGGCAGCTCAAACAGGCCGCCGAAACCCCCAAGGCTTCCCATCACTCCGGGACGCCTGGTACTGGCGACGCTGCTCTTTATTTTTTCGACCAGCTCATTGCCAGCGTCGATATCAACGCCGGCATCGCGATAACTGAGTGGTTTTTGCTGTTTTTGTTCAGGCATAACTTTTTCAGAGGGTCTTCAGGTGTGGTATTGTACACGCTCCTGATGGTCCAATTTAGTATTTTCCGGATTATTATTGTTCAGAATGAAAACCATTTCATCAGTTACCAATACAGTTCGATTTATCGCTAGCGCAAGCCTGCTGGTGTTGCTGGCCTCGATCGTGCCTGATGCCAGCGCCGTTGTTGTAAAGAATTTGTATGATGTTGAATTTCAAGTGCCCAATCAGAACTCTCAAGTCCGTACTGCGGTTTTTAGCAAGGGACTTGAAGAAGTGTTGGTCAGGGTATCCGGAAGTCGTTCGGTTTTGCAGGGTATCAAGCCCGGACGCGCATCATCTTATGTGCAGAAATTCAGCTATGTTCAAGATCAGGCAGATGAAAAAATGGCAGGGGTGTCGAAGTCAATTACGACGAAGTCAGGTAGTGACTGGTATACATTAAAAATTCAGTACAACGCGGGAAAAATAATCAGTTTACTACGTGATAATGGACTGCCTGTGTGGGGCGAACATCGTAGTGAGACTGTTGTCTGGATGGCGGTGCGTGACGGCTCTAACCGGTATGTGCTGAAACGCAGTGATGCGTCACTGTTAAAAAATTCGGTCGAGTTATCTTTAAACAGGCGCGGTTTACCGGCGATCTGGCCAATCAATGACCGTAAAGATCAGCAGCAGTTGCCTTTTGCCGATGTTTGGGCGGCTTTTGGTGGGCCGGTCAAGGCTGCGTCAAAGCGTTACGCAAAAGGGCCGGCGATTGTTGGCCGTTTGTCCTGGACGGGTAGCGAATGGAAAGGTGACTGGGCTCTGTTCGTGGAGAATTCCGCCTACAGCTGGTCGTTGAGTGGGAGTGATTATAATACGGTTATCGCTGAAGGTATTGACCTGTCAGCAGACATGATTGGCAAACATGATGCTGTACTGGAACGGGCCGGCATCACCGAGCCCGACTTACTGGTAGAGATTAATAATGTTGATTCAGTACAGACCTATCGCAAAGTACAGAAATTTTTAGAGGGCCTGACTGCTGTCAGGCAGACGAGTGTCGCACGTGTAGATGAAGGAAAAGTTGTTTTCCGGATTGTTCTTCGCGGCGATATTAATGATTTTATCAGGCTGGTCTCCACTGATAAAACATTTCAGCCTATTGCTGGTTCAGCACAGCCAGGCGCAGGTACAGTTCAGCCAGGCGCGGGTTCAGTTCAGCCAGGCGCAGGTTCAGTTCAGCAAACATTACTGCGTTACAGCTACCGCAAGTAGACAGGGCAGGTGATGATGCAGCAACCTTACCAGCAGCTGCCGCTCACTTTTGAGCCCCGTGAGCGCTTTGTATTTAATAGCTTCATTGCAGGACAGAATCAGCTGGCAGTTGACCTTGTCATGCAGATGGCCAGCGGTGAGGGCGAAAAACAAATACTTATCTGGGCTGATAAGGGCAATGGCAAAAGCCATTTGCTGCAGGCGGCTTGTAATCTCGCGTCACAATCCCGAATGACAGTGTGTTATTTACCTTCACAAGAATTGACTGGTAGTTCTGTACAGATTTTTGAAGGCCTTGAGCAACTCGACATGGTTTGCATCGATGATATCGATGCCTTGATGCAATCAGTGAAATGGGAAGAGGCGCTGTTTGATTTAATTAATCGTATCAGGGATGCCGGGAAACATATTTTACTTGCAGCAAATAAATCACCGGAGTCCAGCTCAATCAAATTAGCAGATCTGCGTTCACGCCTGAGCTGGGGGCCGGTTTTTCATCTGCATGAACTTGAAGATGAAGACAAGATAAAAGCCATGCAAAAGCGTGCAAATCAATGTGGTCTGGAAATGACAGATAATGTTGCAAACTACCTGCTTACTCATTATCCGCGAGATTTGTTCGATTTGTTCGAGCGACTTGACCATCTCGACAAGGCTTCCATGGCAATGCAGCGCAGGCTGACAATTCCCTTCATAAAATCCGTGCTCGAAGCTGATACTGACTAGTCTGCTGTATTGAATTTTTTCAACGCAAAGACGCGAAGACGCAAAGGACGCAGAGATGGTTGATGTTGTGTTGCGTAATAAGACTTATTCATGCTGTTAGCGTTAAGGTAGGGCGCACCCTACATTCCAGGCCTGATTCTGAATTTACCTATAAATACTACTTTGCGCCCTTTGCGTCTTCGCGCCTTTGCGTTAAATCGAATATTTTTATCGCTAGGTTGTTTAATGCGATTGCCGGGCTAGTCGGCAGTTTGTTTGCTGGCATAACGCGTATATAACAACGTGCCGGTAAAAAACAGCATGCTGTTAGCGATGATATACATACCAAACCACAGGTCTTCATCTGATCCCGCATACCATACGCCAACCACAAAATAGAAAATAGCCAGATACATAGACCACGCGTGGGTATATACCTTGCCAGCCAGCAGGCCGCGAAGCGGGAACATCAGTGGTCCAAGCTGAATGATCAGCATGAGTGAAATAGCATGCGTGGGAGTTTGTTTGACCCACATATGCCAGACATAGATACCAATAACCAGGCCAAAGTAACCTGCGAGTGTCATCCAGTGGGCTGCTTTTACGGTATTGAGTTGCACTGTTAAGGTCTGGAGAGCTTGATTGCGGCCTCTGCTACGCGTTGGCCAAGCGTAATGCACAGGATTCGTTCTTCTTCGCTCAGTGGATGTGCCTCAAGGTCATCAGTTAAACGGCTGGCACCGTATGGTGTGCCGCCGGATTTTGTGCGGAACAGTTCGACCCGGGTGTAGGGCAGTCCTACGATCAGCATGCCATGATGCAGCAGTGGCAGCATCATGGTTAACAAGGTGGTCTCCTGACCGCCATGCAGGCTTGTACTTGCGGTAAACACACCAGCGGGTTTGCCGGCGAGCGCGCCAGTCATCCACAATGGGCTGGTATTGTCGATGAAGTACTTCAAGGCAGCGGGCATATTTCCGAAATGTGTGGGTGCGCCCATGACCAGTCCATCGCATTGCTCGAGGTCGTCATTAGTGGCATACAGTGGACCGCTTTGCGGGATAGTATCCTCAACCTGTTCTGACAGCGGAGAAACGGGCGGAACAGTACGAATACGTGCCTGCATGCCATCCACCTGTTCGATGCCGCGGGCTATCACGTTTGCCATTTCGGCCGTGGTTCCCCCGGGGCTGTAATAGAGCACAAGAATTTCGGCCATTACAGGATATCCAGTACTTTTTCAGGTGGGCGCCCGATAACGGCCGTGCCGTTGCGCACCACAATAGGGCGTTCGATCAGGATGGGGTTCTCGATCATTGCCCTGATCAGGTCCTCGCGGCTCAAATCCGCATCGTCCAGCTTGTTTTCCTTGTAGGGCTTTTCCTGGGTGCGCATCAGCTCACGGGGTTCCAGACCAAGTAAAGCCAGCGTTTCGGCGAGTTGTTCGTAGCTGGGTGGGTGCTTCAGGTATTCGATAATCACCGGTGTTACACCATTGGATTCAAGCAGCTGCATAGTTTGTCGCGATTTGCTGCAGCGCGGATTGTGAAATATTCTTACTGCCGATGTCATATCTGTTCTCCTTGCGGCGAATCGGCAAGCTTACTGGATGTATCGGTCGTGTAAAAGAGTTATCTAATATACCTAAATTTGCTTGACAGTATTTGCACACATTGATAGCGTTTGCATCTATAATAAGCCGGATAACAATAACCAATCCTTAACTAACCGAAATTCCCGAATCTGGAGAGAGATTTATGACAATGCGAACAACTGCGCGTTTATTCTTTGCTGCTGTCCTGAGCCTTGGACTGCTGGCAGGTTGTGCTACCACAGGTGATGATGCCGCGAGTGCTGCGGAACAGGCTATTGCCGATGCCAAGGCCGCCAATGCTGAAGTAGCGGCGATGGGCTTTGAGTGGCGTGATACCGGTAAGATTATCTCAGAAGCCGAGAAAGCTCTGGCAGACGGCGATAATGATAAAGCTTTAGAGCTTGCCAACAGTGCGTTGGCCCAGGCTAATGACGCACTGGCACAAGCTAAAGCTGAAAACCAGAAATTCCTGGATAGGACCAGCGGCGATCTCGATGACTCGATGGCAGCCGGTGCCGGTGCCGGTAGCGACAGCTACACCGTCGTTCGTGGCGACAACCTGTGGAACATCTCAGGCAAAAGTTCTATCTACGGCGACCCGTACCAGTGGCCTCTGATCTACAAGGCTAACCGCAGCCAGATCAAGGATCCTGACCTGATTTTCCCTGGTCAGAACTTTAGCATTGACGTGGGACCATCATCTTCTGAAATTGATGCAGCAATCAACCATGCAAGAACACGCGGCGCATGGTCAGTCGGTGATGTTGAACAGTCAGACCTGGATTTTCTTGCCAGATAATTCAGCGCTAATACTGAAGAAAAGAGGCCCGTTCGCGGGCCTTTTTTTTTCATGATTTTCAAATGCTGAATGCAACATGAGCTGCCGTCGTTACCTCATCAGCGGTCGAGTGCAAGGTGTTTTCTACAGGGCCAGCGCCCAGCGCTATGCGCTATCGCTAGGCTTGTCCGGCTGGGTACGAAACCGGCGTGATGGCAAGGTCGAGCTGCTTGCATGTGGCGAAGAGCCTGTTCTTGCAGAATTGGAAAAATGGCTGGAAATCGGCCCGGATTACGCAAAAGTGACTAATATTAAGGTAATAAGCGAAAATCCACCGAGTATTCCGGCTACATTTGATGTGCTGCCGACGGCGTGATTTAGCCAGGTAAATCAACGAGACCTTTTTATGAATGCAGTGATGGACAAGCGCAAGCATCGCAAGCTGGATTTACATGAAATCCTGACATGGATGGAGCAGGATGGTCTTGTTGTAAAAGAAGATGCACACATGCTGCGCACTATCGCAATCGGCGCTGAGTACGAGAAAAAACATCCACTGCAGATCATCGCTGATCGCAACTGGAAACACCCGCAAAAGTCACAACTGCTATCACTGGAAGCGCTTACTGAATGGCTGGCCGGGCGTATAGATCTTCCATATGTACGTATTGACCCATTAAAAATCGATGTTTCTGCTGTGACTAATGTTATGTCTTATGCCTACGCGGCACGATTTAATGTACTGCCGATTGAGGTTGATGACACGACCATTACCGTTGCAACTACACAGCCTTATGACAGAGAGTGGATGGATGAACTGAGCCGCCTCCATGGTAAAGATTTTGAGATAGTTATTTCGAATCCGGACGATATCAGTCGCTATCTGCTTGAGTTTTACACGGTATCCAAATCAGTGGTCGGGGCACAGACTTCCGGCCATCCTGCAGCCGGTAACATACAGAATCTCGAACAGCTGATGGAGTTGGGGCGTACGGGCAAACTGGATGCCAATGATCAGCATGTGGTTAATATCGTTGACTGGTTATTGCAATATGCCTTTGATCAACGTGCCAGTGATATACACCTTGAGCCGCGTCGTGAAATGAGTAATGTTCGTTTTCGTATCGATGGCGTAATGCATGATGTTTATCAGATTCCGACCAATGTAATGGCGGCTGTATCAAGCCGAATAAAAATTATCGGGCGCATGGATGTGGCAGAAAAACGCAGGCCGCAGGATGGCCGCCTGAAAACCCGAACTCCGGACGGGCAGGAAGTTGAATTGCGTTTATCGACGATGCCGACAGCATTTGGTGAAAAGCTGGTGATGCGCATATTTGACCCGGAAGTCCTGGTGAGAAATTACCGGGAACTTGGTTTCAGTGAGCAAGATGATGAAATCTGGCAGTCAATGATCAGTCAGCCAAATGGCATCATTCTCGTTACCGGACCTACCGGTTCAGGTAAGACCACAACGCTGTATTCAACACTGAAGCAGTTGGCAAAACCGGAAGTCAACGTATGTACCGTTGAAGATCCGATTGAGCTGGTAGAACCGAGTTTCAACCAGATGCAGGTACAGAGAAATATTAATCTCGATTTTTCTACCGGCGTCAGAACATTGATGCGTCAGGACCCTGACATCATCATGATTGGTGAGATTCGTGATATGGAAACTGCAGAAATGGCGATCCAGGCCGCGCTCACGGGTCACCTGGTATTATCAACTTTGCATACCAATGATGCACCTTCCGCCATTACTCGAATACTGGATATTGGTGTTCCGCCATACTTGCTGCAATCATCAATTCTGGGCGTAATGGCGCAGCGCCTGGTAAGGACACTATGCCCGCTATGCAAACAAGCTGTCGATATCAGTGATGAGGAATGGAATGCCCTGGTAAAACCCTGGAGATCAAAGAAGCCTGACCACGTTATGAGTCCTGTCGGTTGCCTGGATTGCCGTAATACCGGCTATATGGGGCGCATGGGTCTCTATGAAATGTTTACTTTTACCGGCAAGGTAAGAAAACTGGTCAATGCGTCATGCGATATCTCGGAGTTGCGTCAGCAAACACTGAAAGATGGTCTCAGGCCGTTACGTCTCAGTGGTGCCAGCAAGGTCGCCAAGGGTCTGACAACCATCGAGGAAGTGATGCGGGTCGCGCCTCCACCCATCGCCCAATAGTTCTCATTCTCAAGATAACCTCGATTGAGTATAATATACAGCTCATTATTCACGGCTTTGCATTGGCTTGCTCCTTCTCTAACACCGTGAATGATTCATTCAAAGACAGGGTCTTTATTAATACAGTTGATGATGTGGTTGAAAATTATGGAAGAGTGTCTGGTACAAGTATATGACGTCCAATATAGTTAAAGTTTACTCAACACGCATGTGCGGTTATTGCAGGGCGGCAGAGCGACTGTTGAACAGCAAAGGTGTGAGCTATGATGTCATCAAGGTTGACGAGGACCCGGCATTATATGAGCACATGAAGGAAATCTCAGGTCGACACTCGGTGCCGCAGATTTTTATCGGTGATCACCACGTTGGAGGCTTTGATGATCTTTCAGCAATCAATCAGAGCGGTGAGTTAGATAAATTACTGGCAACTATCTAACTTAACAGAACGACTAAACGATAATTTTTGACGCTGATCCTGAACAAGGGGTTGGCGTTTTTGATAAGCGGAGATCAAGTGGACTATCTGCCGATTTTTTACCAGATTAAACAGCGTACCTGTCTGGTTGTAGGTGGAGGTGCTGTGGCGGCACGTAAAGTCAGCCTGCTGCGAAAGGCGGGTGCTGAAGTTACAGTGGTTTCACCGGAAATATGTGATGAACTTGAACAACTAGCATCTTCTAACAAGATTCAACACTTAAGCCGTAAATACAAAATGGAAGATCTGGAAAACTGCGTGCTGGTAATTGCGGCTACGGATCAGCGCGATGTTAATGAGCAGATATCTACAGAAGCGAGGTCACGCAATCTTCCAGTGAACGTGGTTGATGACCCGGACATGTGCAGTTTTATTATGCCATCCATAATCGATCGTTCTCCGGTGCAAATCGCCGTATCTACCGGTGGTACAGCGCCGGTGCTGGCAAGGTTGATACGTACGCGGCTGGAAGGGTTAATTCCTGCCGGTTACGGCAAACTGGGTGCGCTGGCAGAAAAGTTTCGCAACAAGGTAAAAGCCGCATTCCCCAATGTCGAGCAACGCCGCCATTTTTGGGAAAATATACTGGAAGGCACTGTTGCTGAACTGGTTTTTTCAGGCCATGATGCTGAGGCGCAGAAAATGCTGGAATCGGCATTAGAGGAAGGTTCTGCCTCGCCGCAGCTGGTTGGCGAAGTTTTTCTCGTTGGTGCAGGTCCGGGCGATCCCGATCTGCTGACTTTTCGTGCCTTGCGTCTTATGCAGAAAGCGGATGTCGTTGTTTATGACAGGCTGGTTTCGCCAGCGATAATGGAGCTTGTCAGACGTGATGCCGAGATCGTTTATGTCGGTAAAGAGCGTGACAAGCACACCATGAAGCAGGAAAATATCAACCAGCTGCTGGTGCGCCTGGCGAAAGAGGGCAAACGCGTACTGCGTTTAAAAGGGGGTGACCCGTTTATATTCGGCCGTGGTGGTGAAGAAATAGAAACACTGGCGCAGGAAAATGTGCCGTTTCAGATTGTGCCGGGCATTACAGCTGCAAGCGGTTGCTCCAGTTATGCGGGTATTCCACTAACACATCGCGATTACGCCCAGTCTTGCGTGTTTGTCACCGGGCATTTAAAAGATGGCTCAGTGGACCTCAACTGGAAAGCACTGGCACATGCTAAACAGACGGTAGTTTTCTACATGGGTCTGCATGGCGCACCGACTTTGTGCAAGGAACTCGTGGCGCATGGATTGCCGGCCAGCACGCCGGTTGCACTGGTAGAGCAGGGAACAACTCCACAACAGCGAGTATTTACAGCTACCCTTGATACGCTGCTGGATGTGATTGCCAATGAAGATATTAAACCACCAACACTGATTATTGTTGGTGATGTTGTTACACTTCATGACAAGCTAAAATGGGTCGAAGAGCATCACGCAGATGATGCAGAAGGAATATTCGCCTATAAAAGTTGATACAGCTGATTCGGAAATAAAGAACTGGCAATTTAAATGTGCAAAAACAGTCTTGTCTGCAAATTAAATAAAAAAAAATTTGAAATACATATCATGAAAAATTCAAAAATAATCATTCATATCATCAGGCTGTTATTCCTAACTTCAATATTCATGTTACCGGCTATGCAAGCATGGTCAGAAACACTTTATGTCAGTGATGAGCTTTCAATTCCGATGCGTACAGGTGCGTCAAACAAGCATCGCATTGTCTATTTTCCGAAAAGCGGCACAGCGTTGAATGTTAAGGAAGTGAGCGAAGATGGCGCTTATGTACATGTAACCAGTTCTAGTGGTAAAGAAGGCTGGGTGGAGAAACAATATTTAATGAGCCAGTCCAGTGCGCGAGATCGAATCGTAACAGTCAATAATAGACTGGAAAAATCCAGAGCACAGACAAAAGAGCTCAAGCAGAAAGTCAGGGATCTTGAGAGCCAAAACAAGGAATCAGCTGCACAACTCAAACAGTACCAAAGAGAAATGAAATCGATGGAAGGTGGCATGGAAAAGCTGAAACGTATTTCCGCAAACCCGGTTGCATTAGCGAACGAAAACAAGACACTGGAAGATCAGGTAAGCAAGTTAACAGCATCGAACTCATTGTTAACAACGGAGAATGAAGAGCTCACTAATGAAAGTACAAAGGACTGGTTTATTCTGGGCGCTGGGGTGTCACTGGGAAGCCTGCTGTTTGGTCTGCTAATTACCCGCATCAACTGGAAACGCAAACGCCACAGCTGGGGTGATTTCTAGCCAGCGCGGTTCATGTATCGCTTTTATGAATCGAATTCAGTTAGCCGCAAATAACGCCAAAGGCGCGAATTTTAAAATTTGTATTTCACCCTCGCGCAATTTTCGTGTTTTGCGGCTGAAGATTGATGGTGCGCACTGAACATTCAACGTCTTTTTCCCCTCAATTTGAGCGCGCATCCGACAAAATAAAAATCTATTTGCGCATAGAAATTCTCTTTGTATCCATACACTTGGTATCAAGATCAATGTCAAATATGGTACCAAGTTCAATATTCCGGTGACCTACTACAGTACCCTGATGTCAGTCGCTTATGGCAAGAGCGGTAAGGAAGCTGGCCTCGATGGCCAGATTATCTCGGCGAAAAAGCTGGAAGAAATTGCCTGCAAGTAAAATCTGGAAAATAAGCTATAGTCCTATTCATAAGTAATAAAAAATATAATAACAATAATATTTGGAGCCCGGCTTGTCCGGGCTTTTTTTTTAATTGTCCTGAATTGTGCTGTTTGGAATTTGATCTGACAGTCACCGTCAGAAAAAATGTCCACGGATGAACGCAGATAAACACAGATATTAAACATGTGATTTGTCCGCAAAAAACGCAAAGGACGCAAAAAGCTCCAAACCCTTTAGTTATGTTCGCGTTGTTAGCGTTTTTCGCGGACCATTATTCTTCTCGTAATTTATCAAAGATGCAGGACTCCCACTTGCGCATGAGTGACATTAATATAGTTTGCATATATTCGCGCGGGGTCTGTGTGGCGACAGGCAGGCCATAAAAACATCTGTGTTTATCTGCGTTCATCTGTGGACTAAAGTTTTTATTTCCCTTTACGGGCCTGGCGACTTGCCAAGAGTGAACAGGGTGCTGACAGTAAGATGTAATCCTGGTTATTAAACCTGAGTCATATCTAAACCATGATGTATGTATGGTTATCGCCTTGATAAAGGTCAAAGAGCATCCCGACGATTCATGTAAAGTGCACGTTTACTTCACGCGCTCTTCTGTAAGCTATGATCAATCTTGAAAAAGAAATTGCCTACGGCATCCCCTTGTTTCGACTGGGGTTCCGAGCGTTTTTCCTGGGTGCAGGCGTATTTGCTGTGGTGTCGGTTTTTGTCTGGATGTTTGTTTATGTTCAAGACATAAATTTCAAATTTTCCGGGATGTCGCCAACGACATGGCACGCGCATGAAATGATCTTTGGTTATGCAATGGCTGTTATCGCGGGTTTCTTGTTGACGGCAATTAAGAACTGGACAGGACAGCAGACCCTGCGAGGCCCGGGACTGGTTGTCCTGTTTGCTCTCTGGCTACTGGCTCGTACCATACCGCTGACCGGGATGAATATACCATTGGCAGTGTTAGCTGTTATTGATTTACTGTTTATGATTTTACTCGTAGTTGCGGCGATCATGCCTGTATTGAAGGTGAAGCAATATAAGCAACTGGGTGTTATCTCCAAGCTGGTGCTGTTATTGTTCTGCAATGCACTGTTTTATCTGGGTGTGCTGGGATTCGTTGAAGAGGGTGTGCAGTGGGGGCTGTATTCGGGACTGTACATGGTAATGGCGTTGATGTTTGTCATGGCAAGGCGTGTCATTCCATTTTTTATCGAGAAGGGCACGGATAATAGAGTGTCAGTTCAAAACTGGAAGTGGGTGGACCTGACCAGCCTGGCGCTATTGCTGGTATTGTGGATAATCGATGTATTTACAACCTACTTGTCCGCGACATCAGTCATCGCTGCCATGCTATTTGTTGTGCATACCATACGTCTATATGGTTGGTATACCAATGGTCTGTGGAATAAACCATTGCTCTGGATTTTGTACCTGGCTTACGGCTTTTTGACTGCCGGGTTTTTATTAAAGGCATCTGAACACTGGTTCACGATCTCGCCATTCCTGTCTGTTCATGCATTTGCATACGGTGGTGTAGGTATCATGACGATCGGCATGATGTCGCGGGTGATCATAGGTCACACAGGCCGAAATGTGTTTGAGCCGCCCAGGGTGATGACCTTGTGTTTCGCTATGATGGCAGGCGGTGCTCTGGTAAGAGTTGTATTTCCTTTAATTAATAACGAGCTTTATTTTTACTGGGTAGCTGTATCGCAGATATTGTGGATTGCCTCGTTTCTTATATTTTTAATTGTATATACACCGATGCTGCTTAAGACGCGTATTGACGGCAGGGATGGATGAACAACAGTGGCCAGGGACGAGTTTCGAGGGACGAGGAGAAACGGGCCAAAAATTGACTATACGGGCTAAAGGAATGTAAATAATTTTGCCGCGAAAAACGCAAAAGACGCGAAGCGTTTTAAATAATAAAAACAATTTGCGCTGTTGGCGTTATTTGCGGCTAAGAACCTAATCCTTGATAACAATACCTATAGCTATCACCACGCCGATGGCGAGCAGTATCAGCAGGTGTTCGGTATGCAGGACGCCATGCAGCATATTGGCAGTATCATGACCCGGGTGTGCATAGGCAGCCGGGGAAAGCAGGCCAGTTAAAAGTGGCAATGCAGATAGTTTTTTGAATTGTTTAGCAAAGTTCATTTATGGGCTCCTGTACCTGTTAGCGCACTTTAACGGTTGTTATTTCTTCACCATCCGGATCGGTCAGGTGTACAGCACAGGCTATGCACGGATCGAAGCTGTGGATGGTGCGTAATATCTCAACAGGCTGCTCGGGGTCGTGTAAGGTATGGTTGTCTTCCAGCGCAGCTTCATAGGCGCCAGGCTGGCCATCCTGGTCTCTAGGGCCAGCATTCCATGTGCTGGGGACGACTGCCTGGTAGTTCTTGATCTTTTGATCTTCAATCACGATCCAGTGAGCAAGACCGCCTCGTGGAGCTTCCATGTAGCCAACGCCGCGAGCCTGACTTGGCCAGGAAGATGGCTCCCACAATACTTCGTTAAAGGTTCTGGTGTCACCTGCCTTGATGTTGGTAATAAGGTCGTCATACCAGCCTTGCATGTTATCGGCAAAGATTTTAGTTTCAAGGCCGCGCGCTGCTGTGCGCCCCAGAGTGGAGAACAGGGCGGTTACGGGTACATCCAGGGTATTCAATGTCAGGTTAACAAGCTCCTTGGCCTGTTCATTGCCCGTCGCATACAGCATTAATACTCGCGCTAATGGTCCAACTTCCATCGAATGGCCTTTCCAGCGCGGAGACTTAAGCCACGAGTACGACTGGTCAACATCCAGGTGCTGATACGGTGGTTTTGGTCCTGTGTAATTAAGGTTGGTCTCGCCATCATAGGGATGAAGTCCCTCATTCTTGCCACCGTCATAGTCATACCAGGAATGTGAAACGTATTCCTGGATCTGGCTTGGATCGTTCATATCGACTTCGTGAATAGTACTGAGGTCACGATTCAAAATAGCACCGCCTGGAACAAGATAGGATGAGGGATCGCTCATACCCTTGCCTGCAGTAGGGAAATCTCCGTAGGTCATGAAGTTGCCTAGTCCTTCACCACGTGAGCCCCAGTCTTTGTAAAAGCCTGCGATTGCCAGCAGGTCTGGAACATAAACCTGGTCAACAAAGACGCGCATCTGGTTGATGATGTCCTGTATCTGCGACAGCCGTTTGGAGTTAATTGCGGAATCGGAATTCAGATCAATTGGGCTGGCAACACCGCCGACAACGAAATTCGGGTGTGGGTTCTTGCCGCCAAAAATGGTGTGTAGTTTTGCTACGTCGCGTTGCCAGCTGAGTGCTTCCAGATAATGCGCAACAGCCATCAGGTTGGCTTCTGGCGGCAGTTTGTATGCCGGGTGACCCCAGTATGCCTTGGCAAATATACCGAGCTGTCCCGCCTCTACAAAGTCCTTGAGTTTTTTCTGCATGTCCGAGAAGTAACCGGGGGACGACTTGGGATAACTACTTAATGATTGTGCAAGTTCAGATGTGGCCTTGGGATCAGCGCTCAGTGCTGACACGACATCCACCCAGTCGAGTGCATGCAGGTGATAGAAATGCATGACATGGTCATGGATATACTGTGCACCATTCATCAGGTTGCGAATCAGTTCGGCATTCGGCGGAATCTTGTAATCCAGTGCATTCTCGACCGAGCGGATAGAAGCCATGCCATGTACCAGGGTACATACGCCGCAGATGCGCTGAGCGAATGCCCATGCGTCTCTCGGGTCGCGACCTCGCAGAATGACTTCTATGCCTCGCACCATCGTGCCTGATGAGTAGGCGCTCTCGATCTTGTCACCATTCATTTGTGCTTCGATGCGAAGGTGACCCTCGATGCGGGTTATCGGGTCGACTACAATTCTTTCATTGGACATGTTTGTGGTCTCTCTTTATGAATTCAGATAATCAGGCTAGATTTGCCAGGCTTGTTAGCTCTCGTCCAGATTCTCGGCCAGTGTTTCGGTCAGGCTGAGTACCGGCAATTCCATGTGATATTCCTCGAGACCGTCCTCGAGATGGATGCGACAGTTGGAGCAGGCCGAAATCATGCCATCGACATTGATTGCATCAAGCTGGTCTTTCTTGCGCTGGAACACCTGCAAACGTATTTCATCGGCGCGTTCGTTGGAACTAACGCCACCGCCGGCACCACAGCACCAGTTCATCTTGCCGGTGTCAGGCATTTCAACGAAGTTGTCAGCAAACATACCGATCAGGTTCCTCGGCTCTTCAATCACGCCGCCGCGGCGTGCTATCTGACAGGGATCGTGGTAAGTCAGGCTTTCTTTCACACGGCCCTTGACTCTCAGACGACCTTGCGCACGCAGGTCATCAAGCAGTTCCAGGATATGCACCACCTTGAAATCATAGGCTTTGCCAATCAGGTTTGGACCTTCCCAGCGGATCGCCATGTAGGCATGGCCACATTCCGGGCTGATCACATTTTTGACCTTGAGTTTTGCTGCTGCATCGACGATGCGTTGTACCAGTTCTGCGGCAATATCAGATACGCCAATCTGGATACCGCTGTTGGTGGCTTCAAAGGCATCTGACGATATCGTCCAGCTGACACCGGCGTGTTTGAAAATCCTCGCCGTTGCTTCGATGAACTCGGGGAAGTTCATGATTTCCATGGATGACAGCAGCAGCATGTAGTCCGCGCCTTCGACATCCACCGGAATTGTCATGCCCGTGTCTTTTTCGACGTGTGCGATCTGTGCCTGCAGTGCAGGCAGCTTTACGCCCATGGGGCTGCCGATAGTTACTGCGCGTTTGGTTGCGCCGATCAGGCCATCAGGCGCATGTCCGGCTGCTGCCATGCCTTCGCGGGTTTTGCGGATCATGCCGGCAATATCGTTGCCGACCGGGCATACCATGGAGCAGCGACCGCACAGGGTGCAGCTGTCGTAGACCAGTGTTTCCCACTCCGCCATCATCTCGTCGGTGACTTTTTTACCGAGGCCGAAGATTTTTCCGATGCGCCCAAGCAGGGTGTATTCCCGTTTCCAGACGCGGCGCAACGGTTCGGTCTTGTTGATTGGCGTGCGTTCGGGTACGCCGGTCTCGGTAAAGAACAGGCAGGCTTCGGCGCACATGCCGCAGTGTACGCAACTGCTGAAGAAGCTTGCAGTCGTAGAATCGACCTGCTCTTTCAGTGCGTTATAACCTTTTTCTAAGGATGCGCTCATGACTGTACCCCCCTGTAACCGGAGATGGCGCCGTTGTAGTAACGTGCCAGTATTAATGTAAATGCATGCATCAGCTTGGTGAACGGAAATACAATCATCAGCAGTTCCACACTCAGGATATGAATCGCAATCAGAGACGGCGCCGGCATGCCGATACGGTGAAAGGCGATGTAACCCGTGACTAACGGCAGGATGGTGACGAACCAGCCAAGGTAGTCATCAAAAGTACTGAGGAAGCGTTTTACCGGATCTCTCAGGCGGTGCACCAGTACCGCTACCAGGGTAATGATGGTAATCACCGCAGTAGCGTCGATGATAGTTGAAGGCAGAGCCGGCCAACTGATACCCAGTACTTCCTTGAACAACAGGATATGGGGGGCGAACAGGAAAATGGTGATGAACAGGCCGATATGGAATATGTATCCGCTTGTGATCGTGAAAGCCGAGCGTTTGAATGTTGATGCATCGGGTACCGTTCGCGTAATAATGGTACGCAGACCGCTGCTCAGCTCGGACCCCTTGGCTTCAGCAAGGTTTGCTTTGCGGCCAAGCATCAGGATTTCAATCAGCCGGTAAATTATACCAAGCACAAATATGATTGACGCAATCTGGAATCCGGGCCCACGGACCCAGGTAAGAAATTCGGTTTCAGTCATCATTCATCCTCATTTATCAAGATCGTCGATTGTGACTTTCTGGTGTGCCTTGCTGGCGGCCGCTTTTTTCATGCGGCCTGTCGCGCCGATAGCGACACCGGCAGCAACACCCGCAGCTGCAGCATACATTGTCGTTTTGGTGATGTTTTCAGTAGGTATGGAGATGGCCTTGTAGAAGCCGCCGCCATCCCAGAAATTGGGCTCAGAACAACCGATGCACGGATGACCTGATTCGATTGGAAAGCTGACACCACCGTTCCATTTTGTCGTTGCACACGCATTGTAAGTGGTTGGGCCTTTACAGCCGAGTTTGTACAGGCACCAGCCTTTTCTCGCGCCTTCATCGTCAAAGGTTTCTGCAAACAGGCCTTTGTCATAAAACGGGCGACGGTAGCAGCGGTCATGAATGCTCTGGCCATAGAATGTTTTCGGACGTCCCAGGTGATCCAGCTCCGGTATGGTGCCAAAAGTCAGGAAGTGGGTGAGTACGCCAGTAATTACAACCGGTATCGGTGGACAGCCGGGCACATTAATAATGGGTTTGTCCTTGATAATGTCTCCAACAGAGACAGCTCCCGTTGGATTTGGTTTTGCATGGGGTATACCACCAAATGCAGCACAGCTGCCGACGGAAATAATAGCGGCAGCACCTTTTGCAGTATCCATTAACATGTCGTAATTGCTGATGCCGGCGATGGTTGAATAGCCGGGATTACCCAGTGGTATCGAACCATCAACAACCAGCAGGTACTTGCCATGATTTTCTTCCATCGCGGCCTCACGTGCGGCTTCGGCAGCGTGTCCTGAAGCGGCCTGCAAGGTATGATGGTAATCCAGTGAGATGGAATCGAATATCAGGCTTTCCACTGTTGCGGTATGCGCACGTGTAAGCGACTCGGTGCAACCAGTACACTCCTGGAACGATAACCAGATCACCGAGGGTCTTCTGGCTTGTTCCAGCGCGTTGGCAATTGTAGGTATCATCGAGGGCGGTAGCGCCATCATTGATGCAGTTGCGGCACAGAACTTGAGGAAACTGCGTCGTGATATGCCCTGGCTACGTAGCGCTTCACCCAGTGTTTTATCTTTTCGGGATAAATCCTTCGTCATGTGTTGGTCTCCGCTTGTGTTTCGGTTTGGTCTGATAAAGACCCATCTTCGAGTTCTTGCTCCAGCTGGTTCAGTGATATGGTCATATCCTCATGCTGTGACTTGAGGATATCAGGAAACCCGGTTATTTCGATGAAGCGGCCAATCACATTGTTTTCTTCATTGTAATGTGTGATTAACCAGACACCCGCGAACCGGGTTTCATATATTTCACTGGGACCAAGGGCATTAAGTTTGGCATGGACTTCGCCACAACCAAGTGTATCAATTATTGTTTCTTCTTCACCGGGTGCCAAAGGAATGCTGCGTAAGTCAATCACACCTGTTTTCCCTGTCTGCAGCAGTTCCCCCAGCGCATGACGAATTTCATGCAATAACGGCTGTACATTCCAGGTAAGTTCATTACCGATCTGGATATTAAACTGGGGCAATGATATTTCTGACATTACCGGCTCAGTCAGTTACCGTTGGGCATTGCGGTTCAGCCGACCATACCAGCAGCGGGCAATTAGAATGTCGAACAACTTCTGCGGTAACAGATTCATCCATTGCAATCTTATCGCCATCACTACCATGCGTTGCCATGGAGACCAGGTCTATATTCAAATTATCGATCCTGTCCAGTATCTCCCTGATTGGTTTTTTATAAGTGGTCATATCGAGTGATACTTTCAAACCTGCATTTGCCAGAGCAACGCTGTGTTCCTGTAATTTTGCTTTAATGGCCGCTTTATCTTCTACGTATTCGGCATGTTCCAGTTCATCATGAAATAACACGATTTCAGAATCATGAATTTTTGCAAATCGTTCAACACAACTGAGTATTGCCGCGGATGCTTCAGAGCCATCAAGCGGTACCAGTATGCGTTTAAATAAATCTTCGGTGCGATTATCTGCAGGTTCCGGTTTTGTACTGTGCAGGATAAAAACTGGGCAGGGTGATTGTTTCAACACCTGCTCGGTGACGCTGCCATCTCGAATACGTTCAAGTCCGGAACGGCCATGGGTGGACATGAGTACCATGGTAGCGGGTAGCAATATTGCCATTTTGATGATTTCACGAACCGGGTCGCCAATACGCGTTTCCCGCTCAACACTCCAGTCATCGTATTGAAGCGCATCGTGTATCGCATTCACATTAGGATGAACTTCAACAGCGGCATTAACCGAATCAACGTTCGGTGTTACATGCATCAGAACAATATGCGTTTCTGCTTTCGCATGGGGCGCTATTGACCGCACATAGAGCAAGGTTTCTTCAACGGATTCAGTACCATCGATTGGTATAAGTATTGTTTGTTCCACTGTCTTTATGCCCCCGTATCAGGTAATTCTGCACTTGTTTTATCACAATTCTGTTCAGGTTCAGTTGAGCGTTTGATCAATTGTTCATTATTCCATGTTTCGATCAGCTTCACGGCTTCATCGACCGCTATGGGTAATGCCCGATGCACAGCCTGAGTGGGCTGCATGCCCCAGTCCATATGTTCAGGTTGAATGCCGATCAAGGCGCGGAAGCCAGGCAAGTGATCAGTAATGCGCGCAATATCCATCAGGTCCATCAGTCCGACTTCGTGCGCACTGCGTTTTGCAGCGCCGAGAAAATCATCCATGTCTGTTCCAGCGAAAGTTTTTACAGTACCTGCCGGCATATCAAGTTCAGCGGCATCAAAAACGATCAGGTTGTCGCAATCCTCGATCCAGGTAGCGAGGGTAAAGCTGAGTGTGCCACCATCAAGAAAGGTTAAGTTTGGTATATCAGAATATTCTGATTGAATAAGATTTAACGCGTGAATACCTGCGCCTTCATCGGACAGCAGGGTGTTGCCGATGCCAAGGATTAAAGTTTCGTTTTGGGTTATCATTTGTTCCCTTGGTTGTTATTGAAACTTTTTACCAGCGAAGCATATTCTTTATATTGATACAGGTCAATTCATTGTCTTATTTTTACTGTTTAATGGATTGTATTAACATTGTTTGAAAATACCGGAGTCGAAAAACCGCCCATGTGTTTAGGTATACCAATGCAAATCAAATCAATCGAAGGCTACACAGCACGTTGTGAAGCTAAAGGTGTTGAGCGAGATGTGAGCCTGTTCATGATGCAGGAAGAGTCGTTGTGCATTGATGACTTCGTTGTTGTGCATGTTGGCTACGCGATACAGAAAATAACAGCGGAGGAAGCACAGTCAGCCTGGGAGCTTTATGACCAGATGCTGGCAGCTGGAGTCTGAAATGCACGAGCTTGCTATTTGCCAGGCATTGATGGGCCAGATTGAAAGTATTGCTGCTGAGCGAAATGCAAGCAGTGTCGTGTCGATTGTGGTTGGAATGGGCCCATTATCAGGTGTCGAAGCCCAGTTGCTGAAACATGCCTATCCTGTTGCCAGTGCAGGAACTGTTGCTGAGGGTGCGGAGCTTGTTATTAAAAACCTGCCCGTTCGGATCAAATGCACTCAATGTGGTAATGAATCTGATGCGCTGCCGAATAAACTGGTTTGTAATGAATGTGGTGACTGGCGTACGACATTAATCAGTGGTGATGAGCTGATGTTGATGAGCGTTGAACTGGAAAAAGCACCTGAACATGCAGATAAGTTTAGTGAAGCTGAAGCGCCTGATGTAACGATTCACTAATCAATGCAATTTGGTGAAATAATTATTTGGAGAATAAGTTATGTGTGATACCTGTGGCTGTAATATTACACACGGTAATGAAAAGCTAATCAGACCCGGCGGTAAACTTGCCAAAACTCAAAGTGGCAAGGAAGCGGTAACGGTTCTACACAGCCTGCTGGATGAAAATGACCATACAGCCAGGCACAACCGCGACCATTTCGATAGCCATAATGTGCTCGCCATCAATCTGATGTCGTCACCGGGTGCAGGCAAAACGGCATTGCTCGAAGCTACCATACAGATGCTGCAAGCAGAGGCAGATAGGGATTTGTCTGTTGCAGTGATTGAAGGTGACCTTGAAACAGAGAATGATGCCGAACGCATACGCAAGCATGGCGTTGAGGCGATACAGATCACAACAGGCAGTGCCTGTCATCTGGATGCGCATATGATTCACCAGGCATTGCATAACCTGAAACTCGATGATCTTGATGTCATTTTTATTGAAAATGTTGGTAATCTCGTATGTCCGGCAAGTTTTGATCTGGGGCAGCATTTCAATGTCACCTTACTGTCGGTTCCCGAAGGTGATGACAAGCCGGCAAAATATCCGGTAATGTTTCGTTCAGCTGACCTGGTTCTGTTGAGTAAATGTGATTTACTTCCAGTGCTGGATGATTTCAAGCCGGAGAAAGCAAAACAGTATTTACATGACATCGCAAGTGACGCCCCGCTGTTCGAACTGTCTTCCAAGGACAAATCAGGTATGCAGCAGTGGCTTGACTGGCTCTACAGCCAAATCGAGAAAAAGAAAGCATACCTGGCAGATCATCCGATGGATCGTGGTCACCACCAGCATCATCACCACCATGAACATGAACATGAGCACGAACATGAACATGAACATCAACATGTTCATGGCAAGGGCGAAATCCTGTAATGACAACGACAGCCGCACAATGGCTTGACCGCATACACGCCTTGCCTCGCAGGGGCCGCGTCAAAATCATGAATGTGTGTGGCGGCCATGAGCGTTCGATAACGATGGCAGGCTTGCGCAAGGCACTACCGGATTACATCGAGCTGGTACCAGGGCCTGGTTGTCCGGTATGCATCTGCCCTGAAGAAGATGTATTCGAAGCCATTCAACTGGCACTGAATGAAGACATTATTCTTGTTGCCTTCGGCGACATGCTGCGTGTTCCTGTCAATGTTAAAAAAACACGTGCACGCACCCTTGAGCAGGCAAAAGCCCAGGGTGCTGATATTCGTCCGATTGCGTCTCCCACTGAAGCAGTCAGTATTGCCAGGACTAATCCGGATAAAGCTGTTGTTTTTTTCGCAGCAGGATTTGAAACTACCACCGCTCCCGTAGCCGCCATGCTGGTTGAGGGTGTGCCGGACAACCTGTCGGTATTGTTATCCGGAAGATTGACCTGGCCTGCTGTTGCCATGTTACTGGAATCTGGAACCCCCGGGTTTGACGCCCTGGTTGCGCCTGGGCATGTGTCTACGGTAATGGGACCTGAGGAATGGGAGTTTGTCGTCGACAAACACAATATTCCTGCGGCTGTTGCCGGCTTTGTTACAGACAGCTTACTCGCTGCGATGTACTCAACCTTGCGGCAGTTAAATGAAGGCCGGTATTTTCTGGATAACTGTTACCCGCAGCTGGTGCGCCCTGACGGTAACAAGTCTGCGCAGGCACATATGAAAAAAGCCATGAATGTGACTGATGCCAACTGGCGCGGTGTCGGTATCATACCGTCATCAGGCTATGTCATCGATAATGCGTACAGTAAGCACGATGCTCGAAAACTGTTCCCGTCTTATGCGGAAGATGCGCGTAAACGTGCTGGTGAAATGCCGCCTGGCTGCGATTGTGCGCAAGTTGTTCTTGGCAAGATCTATCCGAACGAATGCAGGCTGTTTGGCGTCGCCTGCAATCCCAGGAACCCAATAGGTCCCTGCATGGTCTCGGACGAAGGCGCCTGCCGTATCTGGTGGTCCGGCGGTATGCGTGAACCTGTGACTGCAAAGGAGCAGAAGGCTGCTGTGAGCTAGCCTGTATATTTCTCAAAGGCGGGCGCTAAAAATATTCGTTGCAACGCAAAGGACGCGAAGACGCAAAGATCGCAAAGAAAAAAGTTTATGATGGTGTGTTTCACTTCGGCCCATGTGTAGGGCGGATTAGACATTAGTCGTAATCCGCCGGGTGTTAATTTGTGCAATACGCTGCGCTATTGCAGCTTACATGCTAGATAGAAAAGGCTGTAGATATTTACTCTCGCAGAGGCGCAGCGAACGCAGAGGTGACTTGTATTTTTTGCAAAGGCAGTCTCGTTTTATTCATCTTTCTCTGCGCCTCTGCGAGAAAAAAGTTTGATAAACCACCAGCATAGGCAGTTTTACCGGCCATGCGAAAACTTGCAGTGTGACAGATTAAGTTGGAACGAGTGCAGATAAAGATGTTATTAGGCTTCTATACATCTGTGTTTGTCTGTGGATACATAATATTGTCATCAGTATTTAAAACAGACACACTGTCAGATCAGGTCACGACTAATACAAATTATTCCTTTGCGCCCTTTGCGTCTTAGCGCTCTTTGCGTTATATGACATGTGTCTATGAGAAACAGATTTATGCTAATCGATTTGGCCTGCTATTTCATAATGCAATATGTGGGCTAACTCCCCAATGTCTAAAGGCCGGAAAGTTCAAAATAATACCAGTGCCCGGCATATCGTTTTATCTGGCAAGGTGCAGGGCGTTGGCTTCAGACCTTTTATCTATCGTATTGCAACACAGTACCAGTTAGCTGGCTGGGTAAGGAATCGTGTCGGCCTGGTTGAAATTCACATACAGGGTCAGGCTGAAAATCTTGAAAAGTTTGTTAGCGAGATTTTTTCACGGGCACCGCAGCTGGCAAATCCAATTCTTCAATCTGACACCAGTGTTGATACTGGCGCATTCGATGGCTTCAGTATCCTGGACAGTCTTGATCAGGGCGAAGCGAATATCAGTGTACCAGCTGACCTGTTTACCTGTGATGATTGCCTGAAAGAATTTGGTTCGCCATCAGACAGGCGCTATCGCTATCCTTTCATAAACTGTACCCAGTGTGGTCCACGCTATACACTGATTCGCAGTTTGCCTTACGACAGGGCCAATACAACTATGTCCGGTTTTGAGCTGTGTGCACAATGCCGAAATGAATATGAAGATCCGGCTGATCGCCGATTTCATGCGGAACCCGTTGCGTGCCCTGTCTGTGGCCCCAGGCTGGAATTCTGTACGCTTCAAGCTGAAGTTATTTCAGGGAACGAGGAAGCTTTGTCGGCTGCGATAGCGGCATTAGCTGACGGCAAGGTCATCGCAGTTAAAGGTATTGGTGGTTATCACCTTATGTGCGATGCCGCTAAGGATGAAACAGTCGATAAATTACGGCAACACAAGCCACGGCCAGATAAGCCGCTGGCTGTAATGTTTCCAGCGCCAGTTGAAGATCCGTTTAGAATCCTGGGTAGTGCTGTTGAACTATCTGCATCAGACAGAGAATTTCTACAGCAGCCTGCCAGGCCAATTCTGCTTGTGCAAAAGAAAGAAAGCTCAATTCTGTCAGATGGTATCGCTCCGGGCCTTGCCGAGATCGGTGTGATGTTGCCTTACAGCCCGTTGCATCATTTATTGTTAAACGACTTTGGCGGCCCCCTGGTAGCGACATCAGCAAATATTAGCGGTGAACCGGTGCTGACCGAAAATGCAGAGGCAGATAAACGACTGGTTCATGTGGCAGAGGCATATTTACACCATGATCGTCCGATCGAAAGACCTGCAGATGATGCGGTATTCAGGACGATTGCCGGTCAACCGAGGCCGATACGACTGGGTCGGGGATTCGCGCCCTGTGAATTAACACTGCCGCTTGAACTGGAAAAACCGGTGCTTGCGGTTGGTGCACACATGAAAAATACCATTACGCTGGCATGGGACAGGCGTGCAATCCTGTCGCCTCATATCGGCGAAATGGATTCGGCACGCAGTCTCGCCGTGTTTGAAAAAACCATCGAAGACCTGCAACAACTTTACGGTGTGAAGGTTGAGCAGCTTGTATGTGATGCACATCCTGGATACACGACTTCACGCTGGGCGAGCAAGCAGGGACTGCCTGTTTACAAAGTCTTTCACCATCATGCCCATGCCTCATCTGCATATTACGAATGCAGCACTGCAGATGATGAAGAGTCTGTACTGATGTTTACCTGGGACGGTGTTGGCTATGGTGCCGATGGCAGCTTGTGGGGTGGAGAAGCCTTGCTTGGTGTGCCGGGAAAATGGCAACGTGTAGCCAGTATGCGCCCGTTTCATTTACCTGGTGGTGACAAGGCGGGACGTGAACCATGGCGAAGTGCAGCGGCATTATGCTGGGAGACAGGGCATGAATATTCTGCACCAGCTGAAACTGGCTCACTATTATTTGAGGCATGGCAACGGCGAATCAATTCACCCGCATCTACAGCTGTCGGCCGGCTATTCGATGCGGCAGCCGCACTTACGGGTGTGCGCACCATGGCCAGTTTCGAAGGCCAGGGCCCGATGGAGCTCGAGGCGCTGTGTGCAACGCCTGGCAAGTACATAGAAATAACATTAGAAAAGAATGATAACCTATTGAAATTAAACTGGGAGTCACTGGTGTCTGTAATGTTAGACACTACTTTAAGTGTGAGTGCGCGTGCTTCTCTGTTCCATGCTTCGTTAGCACACGCCATACTGCAACAGGCCCGGGCAATTCGCAGTGAGCATGGCGTCAATAAGATCGGTTTTTCAGGCGGTGTATTCCAGAACCGGGTATTAACCGAACATGCGCTTGCTTTATTGTCGGATGATGGCTTTAAGGTTCACCTGCCCGAGTTGATACCCGTCAATGACGCCGGCATCAGTTTCGGGCAGGTTATAGAGTATGGATATAGCAGATAAAAAAATGAACCGCAGAGGCGAGGAGACGCAGAGTTTTTTTAGTTTCGCCTACGGCGCAACTAACGTAATAAAGTTTTTCTCTGCGCCTCAGCGCCTCTGCGGTTAATAAACAATTAGTAGGAACGTAAAGATGCAAGACACACACATATCGCTGGCGCATGGTAATGGCGGACGTTACATGCGTGAATTGATCGATGAAATATTTGCACGCCATCTTGCCAACCCGGATCTGGATGTGCAGGCGGATGCTGTACCTATCAATATCGATGGCGGCGAGGTTTTATTTACCACGGACGGCTTTACAGTACAGCCGCTGGAGTTTCCCGGCGGCAACATCGGTTCGCTTGCGGTTCATGGTACGACAAACGATCTTGCTGTTGCCGGTGCAATACCAAAGTACCTGAGTCTGAATGCGTTCATCGAAGAGGGCCTTGAAATAGAACTGCTGGATCGCATCATAAAATCACTGGCTGAGACTGCAGCAGAGATAGGTGTAAAAGTCGTAGCCGGTGACACCAAGGTATTACGACGCGGTGAGGGCGGTGGTCTGTACCTGGCAACGACAGGTATAGGTGTGCGTAGTGGGCACGAGTTGGCGATGCGTAATATTAAAAACGGCGATGCAGTTATTGTCAGCGGCTCGATCGGTGACCATGGTATCGCCGTGATGCTGGCACGAGAAGAATTTGGGCTGCGAGGAGATATTAAGTCTGATGCCGCCAGTGTGCTTGATTTAACGCAAACCGCATTACAGCATAAAGGCTTACGTTTTATGCGAGACCCCACGCGTGGTGGATTGGCAACTGTATGCTCTGAACTGCATCGGGCTACCGGTATGGGAGTGCGTTTGATACAGGCTTCTCTACCGGTACGCGATCCGGTGCAATCTGTATGCGATATGCTGGGCTATGATCCCATGTACCTTGCATGCGAGGGCCGGGTCGTCGCTGTTATTGATCCTGAACAGGCACATGATCTTCTTGCTACCTGGCAGGATATGGATGATGGTAAGGGTGCGCGCCTGATTGGTTATATTGATTCAGAAATAAACCATGTATTACTTGAAACAGAGATAGGTGGTGAACGGATACTTGAAGAGCTTGAAGATGATCCACTTCCGCGTATCTGCTAGCATCTGGTTCCCTCGTGCCTGCAGGCGCTTTTAAGCTGTAGAGAGCAGCTGGTATGAACACCGCACATAATTATCGCAGATTGTATATCTTTATACTCCTGCTGCTGTTGCCTTCTGTAGCTGCCGCATTTCAGTTCCATGTATCACATAGTGATCCGATTGCGCCTGTCATACTCGGTGTTACCGGTATCCTGTTTATTGCCCTGATCGGACGTTTCTCTGCACGCAAGCTTGGTTTCCCTTCTGTTCTTGGTGAATTGTTAATGGGAATACTGGTCGGCAACCTGGCTTATTATTTTCAGTTTGATCTTGTTATGGTATTGCGTGAAGGCCCGGCAATTTTTGAAACCATGGAAAACCTGCTCAAGGGTGAAGAGCTTGAACTTGCCCTTCTCAATGCGGTAGGCGTGGAAGGTACCTGGCATATCCTGGATATATTGCGTGGGCCGCATGGCAATGAACTGTTGCAGGTAGCCCATGCCGTCGATGTGTTTTCACGCTATGGGATTATATTTCTGTTATTTCTTGTCGGCCTCGACACCAGTATTGATGAGATGCGCAAGGTTGGCCCGGATTCCGGTCGTGTCGCCATTGTCGGTGTGCTGTTGCCTTTTCTTCTCGGCCTGCTGGCATCGACCTTGCTGATTGAGGATATCGAGTTTCATACCAGCCTGTTTCTGGGAGCAACACTTGCCGCAACCAGTGTAGGAATCACTGCCATGGTGTTGCAGGAAATGAATATGCAACAAACCGAGACAGCGCGTATTATCCTCGGTGCCGCTGTGTTTGACGATGTGCTTGGTTTACTCATGCTCGCAATCGTCAGTGGTATTGTTGTCACCGGTAGTGTTGATCTTATTAACATGATAATAATCATTGTTATGGCCAGCCTGTTTCTGCTTGCAGCTGTTTATCTCGGGCCGTTTTTTATTCGACTTATTGTCAAACTGTTTAGCCGGCTTGATCTGATCGAAGCGAAAATGTTTGTCTCCTACCTGTTTGTGATGCTGTTGGCATGGATGGCGAACCTGTCCGGGCTGGCAACGATCATTGGCGCATTTACTGCCGGGCTGATTCTGCATGATGCGTATTTTGAGAGCTGGAACGATGATCGTGAATGCCCGATCTGTATCAGGGACCTGATTATGCCTCTCGAAGTTATCCTGGTGCCTATTTTCTTTGTGCTGATGGGGATACAGGTAAAACTTGAAACATTCCTGCAGCCGGATGTGATGATGCTCGCGGCCGGGCTGCTGGTCGCGGCTATTGTTGGCAAGGTTGTCTCAGGCTTTGGTGCCTTTGGTGGCAGCAATCGCTGGGCGATTGGTGTCGGCATGATGCCGCGTGGCGAGGTCGGGCTTATTTTTGCTGCGATAGGTAAAAGTCTGGGTGTGTTGAATGACGCGCTGTTTTCTGCAGTGGTATTAATGGTTGTAGTAACGACGTTGATATCACCACCATTACTGAAGTACTGCCTGAGGCGGTGCAACTGATCACTCTCAATCCTTAATGTATAGCGTCAGCGAGCAGAAAAATTCCAAGAATGATCGCTATCCAGAATACCATGCTTCCTGTCGGCCAGCTTCTGGCCAGATTAAAACGCCCAAGGCGTGTTCTTATCATTGATTTGGCGGCGTCTTTTAATGTACTGTCAAATGCATCTTCAGCGTTGTTGCCAGTTTTTTTCATAAATCTATAAGCAGAGCGCGCGGTATCGGGCATGAGTTTACGATACAACCAGTCGGCATCAAGATTAACCGCGTGCAAATCAGGTGGGTAAATGCCCTGTTTAGTCAGCCAGACAAACGCAAGTGCCGCAAAGAACAATAACTGCAATTGAGATAATACATGGGTCGTATTATATGGCCAGTACTCAACTTCCCAGGGTAATAGCGCATAAAGGTGCTGTGGTTGTGAACCGATAAAGATACACAGCACTGCGGCAATACTCATGCCAATGAGCATGTTCAGTGGTGCTTCTTCAGTACGAATACCTGAGTCGCGGGCAAAGAACACAAAATATGGAACTTTAATGCCGGCATGGTGGAATACACCAGCAGAAGCAAACAGCAGCACCAGCCAAAGGTAATCATAACCTTCCTCAATCATTGCAGCCATGATCATCGATTTGCTGACGAAACCGCTGAAAAGTGGAAAGGCGGATATTGAAAGGGCGCCAATGATGCATAGCGATGCGGTTTTCGGCATTGACTTGTATAAGCCGCCCAGGTCGGAAGCCTTAATAGTGCCTGCTCGATAGAGCACGGCACCCATGCTCATGAATAACAGAGCCTTATAGATAACATGACTGAAAGCGTGTGCCACTGTGCCATTGAGTGCGAGAGCTGTTCCAATGCCAATACCGCAGACCATGAAGCCAAGTTGGTTAATCAAACTGTAAGCAAGCACCCGGCGCAGGTCATTCTCGATGACTGCGTAGAAGATCGGGAAGCATGTCATTACGGCACCGATGTAAATCAGAAGTTCGGTGCCGGGGAAACCGCGTGCCAATGCGTACACGGCAACTTTGGTGGTGAATACTGACAGGAACACAGCGCCTGTAGGTGTTGCTTCAGGATAGGCATCTGTCAGCCAGTTGTGCAGCAAGGGAAATGCGCACTTGATGCCGAAGGCCAGAAATATCAGCCATCCGCTGATGCCTTCCAAGCCAATAAATTCAAATGCCAACGAGCCGGTTTGATAATACTGCACCATTGCACCGGCAAATAGCAGCACACCTGAGGTAACCTGAATGATCAGGTAGCGCATGCCGGAACGAACAGCGCGTTCGGTGTGATGAGCCCATATCAGGAAAACAGATGAGATTGCCATCAATTCCCAGAAGATGAACAATGTGATCAAATCACCGGCGAAAATTGCACCCAGAGCACTACCAGCATAGAGCAGGCTTGAAACAGTCTGTGTTGTGTCACGCACATGCATTGCAAACAGGGCAGCAATGAATGCAGCTATATGGAATATATAACCGAATACCAGGCTGAGGCGATCCGCACGCATCAGGATCAGTTCGTACTCCAGAACTGATATGGTCGTGACAATGCCGGGAGTCACATCTAACCACAGGTGCATACCACCCAGAACGGGTGTAGCAAGCACGATCAGATTACGTAGCCAGCCACGGGTTATTGTTGCCAGTAAAGCAGCAACGAAAAACGGAACAAAAGGAGGAAGATCAATCATCCACATCGTAATAGTCTTCCTTGCGCATCAGAATCTTGCGCAACTGCTTGGCTATCAACACGAGTGTAACGCAGGCTGCAAAACCGAACAGGGCGTAAAAACCTGTGAGATCTTCCCATGTGTGTGCGACATGTCGGTGCAAAATAAAATCAAGCATAAGCAGCAATATGCAAATGACATAAAAGCCGCGTAATAACAGTGACACATTACGTGGATTGTCGAACAGGTGTTGCCTATGCCTGGACTTGGGCTCTGTTTCATTCATGTTATTTGCTTCCGGCGGCGTTTAATGCCAGATCATAAAAAGGATCAGGGTAGAAAAATAGCAACAGGCAGGCAAGTGATGTAATCATCATTGCAATCAGGCAGCTTACCGGTGCTTCTCTAATGTGAGAATGTGTAGTTCCATCCCTGGTCTTGCCGAAAAAGCCTCGCACGGGAACGGGTAGCAGGTATGCAATATTTAACAGGGAGCTGACCATTAGGACAGAGAGTAATATCCATTGCCCGGCTTCGACTGTTCCCATGCCCAGATACCATTTGCTCCACATGCCGCCGAATGGCGGTAAACCAATAATACTCAGGCTGCCTATGAGAAAGGCGCCAAAGGTAATCGGCATGGCGCGGCCCAGTCCACCCATATCGCTGACGTTGCTCTTGTTTGCTGCTACAAGAATGGCGCCGGCAGCGAAAAATAAAGTGATCTTGGCAAATGCGTGCATGGAAATATGCATGGCGCCGCCAATCAGACTCATGTTGGTAGCAAGCAATGCGCCGAGTACGACATAACCCAGCTGACTGATGGTTGAATAGGCCAGACGCAACTTGAGGTTGTCCTTGGTCATGGCAATTATTGATGCAAGCAGGATGGTGGCTCCTGCAAACCAGATGAGCCAGTCACTTGCACCCGAGTTCGTAATGAAGTCAGTGCCAAATATATAGATGGTAACTTTCAGCACGGTGAATACACCGGCTTTGACCACGGCAACAGCATGCAGCAATGCGCTAACAGGTGTAGGGGCGACCATTGCTGCGGGCAGCCAACGATGAACTGGCATGACAGCCGCCTTGCCTATGCCGAATATAAACAGTGCATATAACAAACCTGCCCATGCCGGATCAAGCTTGCCGGCAAGTATGCCGCCTTCGCGGAAATCCAGGTTGCCTGTTATGGTATAGGTAATGAGAATAGCAAGCAGCTGCAGGGCAATAGAGGTTGTCAGCAGTATGCCTACATAGGTGCGGGCACCGCGGCGAGCTTCAGAGGTGCCTGTATGTGCCACCAGAGGATAGGTTGATATTGTCAGAATCTCATAAAAAAGAAACAGGCTTAACAGGTTTCCGGCAAATGCAGCGCCAAGGGTACTGCCAATGGCGATAGCGAACAGCGCATAGAAGCGGGTCTGGTTAAGTTCATGATGAGCACGCATGTAACCGATGGAGTATATCGAAGTGATGAGCCATAAAATGCTGGCTACCAGCGCAAACAACATTCCCAGTGACTCCACTTCGAATCGAATCGTCAGGCCTGGAAGCGGTTCAGCGATATCAACGGCCGGAATTGCGCCATCAAGAAAGCGCATATATATGGTTATAACGATAGCGCATACAGCGGCGGCCGTGGTTAAAGTCACTGCTTCTCGCAAATTAGGCCAGCGACCACAAAGCATGATGCCGGCCGCACCGGTAAATGGCAGCATTACTGCAAGCAGAACCAGTTGTGAGTCACTCATGATATGCGGCGACTCCCAGTAATCTCGTTGCAGTGTCGGCAACATTTACTGTGAGTTCGGTATTGATACCAAAGTAGATATTGGCAATGACCAGTATCCACATCGGTATGAGTAATGAAACGGGTGCTTCTTTAACCGATCGTGCTGAATCTGATATCGGGCGGAAGAACATAAGTTCTACAACTCTCCAGACGTACACTAACGCGAGCAAAGATCCCAGCAGGACCACAAGCGCAATAAGCCATGACTGATGTTCAAGCGCAGCAAGCACGAAATACCATTTGCTGATAAAACCCGCGGTACCAGGTATTCCTATGAGGCTTAAACCGGCTATAAAGATAGCAGTAAAAGTCCACGGCATTTGCCGGCCCAGCCCATTGAGTTCTTCAAACCTGCTTGAACCAACCCGATAAACTAATGCGCCGCAGGCCATGAAGAGTGCGCCTTTCATTAGTGCGTGGTTGAATACGTGTATCAGGGTTGCTGTAATGCCCAGGGTGGAGGCCAGTCCCATTCCCAGAACCATGTAACTGACTTGAGCAATACTGGAGTAGGCAAGGAGGCGTTTAACATCGCTTTGATATATGGCAGCGACAGAGGCCATAATGACTCCGAATATACCAAGCAGCAGGAATATATTGCTGGTTGGCGTAATTCTGACGAAATCACTGGAGAAAACAGTGAATACTATACGCAGCATAATGTAAACGGCCACTTTTGTGGCAGTAGCTGCGAGGAATACGCTGACTACAGACGGTGCGTATTTATACGCATTGGGCAACCATAAATGCAGCGGAAATAACGCCAGTTTTAATGCAATACCCACTACGATGAAAACGAAACCTGTGTGTACTGTGCGATGGTCCAGTATCGGCTGCAGGCGCTGGTTGAGGTCCAGCATGTTCAGTGTTCCGGTTTCTGCAAAAAGCAGGCCGATACCTATCAATAGAAAGGTCGCGCCAACCGATCCCATAATAAGGTACTGGTATGCAGAAGTGAGAGCGCGTCGTTGTTTGCCCATGGCTATAAGCACATAAGAAGAGAGCGAAGATATTTCGAGAAATACGAAGAGGTTGAATACGTCACCTGTTTGAACGATGCCCAGCAGACCAACAAGACACAAAAGAAAGATTGAATAAAATAGAGAAGTTTGATGTCGAGGAATTTCTTTTTCTACCGTACGCAATGCATAGGGCAGGGTAACAGCGGCTATGCCTGACACAATCAGTGCAACGAATGCGTTCATCGCATCGATTCGGTATTCAATGCCCCAGGGTGGTGCCCAGCCGCCGAGTTCATAGCTGATTATGCTGCCGTCAATAACGATCGACAGTTGCCAGCCAGCTATCACCAGGCATAGCCAGGTAACTATCGTGGTCGATAACCAGGGCAGTTTACCGTTTGGTAGCATTGCTGTTACTGGGGCAGCGAGTAATGGTAGTACAACCAGGAGCAGGCTCAGGTTCTGTTCAATCACAGGGACATATCCTGATCATGAATTTCATCTTCTTCGATCGTGCCGTATGCTTCCTTTATGCGAACGATAAGCGCAAGGCCAAGTGCGGTTGTTGAGACGCCGACAACAATCGCAGTCAGTATCAGTGCATGGGGCAGGGGATTGGAATACCTTGTAAAGCCTTCAGCAATAATCGGGGTGGTGCCTTCTTCGATATAGCCGATACTGATATACAAAATAAATACTGATGTCTGGAAAATATTGAGCCCTGCAATTTTTTTTATCAGGTTGCCGCGGCTGATGACGGTGTAAAATCCGGCCATCATCAACAGGATCACGACCCAGTAGTTGTAGTGACCAATAATAATATCGATCATGGCCGCCCCTTGCTGGCAAAAGCATAGAAAATCATCAGCATTACAGCGCTGACTGTAATGCCAACACCCACCTCAATTACAATGATGCCAATATGCTGACCTTCTACCTGATTTAATGAAAGCATATTGTAATCAAGAAAATTACCACCCATTAGCATGGTCACTACACCAGTACCTGCATAAATCAGTATTCCTGTACTGGCGAGAATGCGCAGTATTTGTGGTGGTATGACCTGCTCTGTTGTTTCCAGCCCAAACACCAGTGCATAAAAGATGATCGCGACACCCATGATTACGCCCGCCTGAAAGCCGCCACCGGGGCCATATTCACCGTGAAACAGGACGTAAAATGCAAACAGGGCGATGACGGGAAAAAGGTATTTGACGATGACCCTGAGGATAAGGTTATGCTTCATTGTTTGTCCTCTTTTCTCCTGCTTTTGAGGCGTCCGCCGATCAATAGCATGACACCAACACCTGCAGTGAAAATCACAACCACTTCACCCAGGGTGTCATAACCACGGTAACTGGCGAGAACTGCGGTTACAACATTAGGTGCACCTGTTTCTTCTATACTGCGTTCAATATAACGGGGTTTCAGATGTTGCTGGGCAGGGGAAAGCGGATCGCCAAAAGAAGGTATATCGTAGGTTCCATATACCAGGGCGGCGCCTGTAATTAACACTACCAGTAATGGGATTCTTGCGTGGTGCGACGGTTTTTTTTCTTCGTGATCTTTTGTTAATGCAAGCGTGGCCAGCATGAGCACAGATGATATGCCGGCACCAACAGCTGCTTCAGTAAATGCAACATCAGCCGCATCCATAACAACAAACAGCCCGGCTGAATGCAAGCTGAAAATACCGAACAACATAATAATCACAAACAGGTTGCGTATTTTAATAATCGCAATAGCTGTTGTGGTTAAAAAAACCAGCAGCGTTATATCAATCAGGGTGTCTATCAAAGCAGTGACCGTGATACTCTTCGTCAAGTTCAGGTTTGAGTCCGCCTAACAGGGCGGCATTCGCAAGCGCATGTGTAGCAGTAGGGCTGCTGAAAAACAAAAATATAAAAATCAGCAGTAATTTCAGGCTGGCGATACTCACACCCGTCTGCATACTGAGACCAATAAGAAACATGGCGGCACACAGTGTGTCTGTAGTACCAACAGCGTGTAATCTTGAATAAAAATCAGGAAAACGATGAACGCCTATACCGCCTGCGATTCCGAGCAAGGCGCCTGCAACAATAAAAAGCCAGCTTAAGATATCAAGAATTATCATTTTGCCTGGTCATCTTCCCCGGATGTGAAAAAATTCCCCTGCTCAACGAGCTTTAATACAGCAACGACACCGATAAAGTTAATCAGGGCATACATCAGGGCTACATCGATCATGTCGGTACGTCCGGAAAGAACTGCAAAAACGGCTATCAGTAATACCGTTTTTGTGCCAACCATGTTTACAGCAAGAATTCTGTCGTAAAGGGTAGGGCCCAGAAAGGCGCGGGCAAGTGCCAGTGAAATGGTTACCAGGATGGCAATTGCAGCAATAGATAAAATCACGGCTGTTCCTCCTCGTAATCTTCAGGAATGGCTCTGGCCATACGACCGCTACGGAGTTCATCCGCGGCTTCGATGCTCAATGTGTGGACGGTGATTGTTTTCTTGTCGAGGTTTACACTGACCGTACCCGGTGTCATCGTGATGGCGTTGGCGTAGATAACACGTGAAAGATCTGATTTCAGTGTCAGCGGTAGTTCGAACAATTGCGGGCTGATGTTTTTACCGGGCCGGAAAATACGTTTGATTACATCAATATTTGCAACGATTACCTCGCGTACCAGGAACATCCAGAAACGCAGTAGCAGAGCAGTCATGTGCGCGGGGTATATCTCCTTATCAATGACATCCATACGGTGAGCTAAATAGACAACCAGTAAAGTCGAAACAAGTCCCAGCGACAGCATCAGTGTGTTGAGCTGGCCTGACAATCCTAGCCACAGTGCAAACAGTAAAGCTCCGAGGCTGATTATGTGTTTGACCGGATATTTCATTGTTGTTATTGAATCATAGCAAGTGCATGGCCTGAATTATAACAACATCTGGCATTGGATCTGTCATATTATTCAATGGCTTAGTGATGATATATTAGTTGGCGGCATATAAGTCATGACTGGCAGGAAAACCGAATTCCTGTTTGCGGTGACATAATTTGACTCCCCTGGAAGAAATATCAGTCTTCAGTGCTTTCGATGTATTATACGCCTGTCTGGCATCACAGCATTTCTTTAATAAAGGCGTTCCATGAACAAAAACAAACCAGATTCATATCCGGAGGCTGAACAGGCCATACTGCAGGTTTTGCAGGCTGAACGGGACGCTGAGCAGGCAATTCGGGATTGTGAGATCGAAGCCCAGCAAATCATTCGCGAAGCACATAACAGGGCACAGGGAATCAACGCACGTGCAGACCAGCGTATAACCAATATGGAAATGCGTCATGATCACAAACTTGACCAGGCGATCAAGGCGATCGAAAGGCAAGGCCTGGCTGAACTCAGACACGATGCCGGTCAGAATTATGATCCGGACTGTTTGCAGAGTGTGATTGAAACACTGGCTATTGAACTGTGCCAGGCGAATACCACGGCAGAGGACTAGCAGGATATAGCAATGACAGCTTTATCAGGCATTGCCTATGCGCAGGTACGCATACAGTCACGTTATGGTAAACGCGCAGATACAAACGTGTGGTTGAAGCTGCATAATATTTTCGATCTCGGCAGTTACTTGCAAACAGCGCAGCAGACACCATTGCGCCCCTGGGTACTGGGGCTTAGTTCAACCCACAGTAGTCATGACATTGAACTTGCATTACGACAGAAGTACCGGCATCACGTAGACGAAGTAGCAAGCTGGATGCCAACCGGCTGGCAAGCTCCATTGCAGATGATCAAACGCCTTGTCGATATGCCGGTACTCCAGTATCTGCTTGCCGGCGGTGAACCACTTGACTGGATGAAGTCAGATCCGTACATAAGCGAATTCACTGCTGATGATCCGCTGCTGCGTATGCAGGCAATAAGTCAGGCGGGAAATAAGGCCATGATCGATTCCTTGCAGCAAAGCGGATCGGTCCTGCCGGGGTGGTTGTCACAATGGAACAGCCTTCGTCCGAAATCAATTTATTTAGATCGAGGTCTTCAACCGCTTGAAAAACTTTTGTTTGAATACATGCAACTGCAGACAAAACAGCAGGGCATTTCATTGCCAACCGATTATGAAATCATTCTCGATCGTTTGCGCCTGATCTTCAGGCGCTATGCATTTCAGCCTGCTGCTGTATGCGCTTATCTCGCCATTGTTGCAATTGATTTACACCACATTCGCAGTGACATTATGTCGCGATTGCTTTTCCAGGGCGGTCCGGATCCTGCAGAAGGTTTGCCGGTGTGAGAATGCGCCCCGTCCATACAACCTGGTTTGAGCTGCTCACAACGCATGATGAACTAACAGACACGCTGGAAGCACTGGCGCACACAGGCACTATCGAACTGGAACTGCATGACCATACCCGCATGCAGATGGACTTGCAGGATCTGCAGTTACGCGTACAGGAATATACAAGACTGGAACGCTACTACAAGCCATTGTGGCCGAATCCTGATATGGGTATGAGTCCGTTTAGCGGCAGTCCTGCCGAGATACTCGACACGGCGCTGTCAAGCCTGTATGACTGGGAAAAGCAGGCACAGCCCAAGATACAGAAACTGGAAGTTGTGAAAAGCCGGCTGGCTGATATGCGCTTACTGCATAACCTTCTGCTCAGCGATGTGACATCAACGCTGGACTACCAGCTGCTTAGCAACACCGGGCCAACGGTTTCGGCGCGCCTGTTTTTACTTCCGACCAGGAGCAGGCTGGAAAGCATACCTGACACAGTGTTGTGGAAAGAGATAAAAACACAAGACCATGCCTACTTGTTGCTGCTGGCAACACTCGATGACTTGAATGCATTGACAGCGGAGTTGGCGATCAAGAAATACACGTATATTCACATGCCGCCTTTACCGGCACGGAAGGAAGATGCGCTGCATGTTGTCAGTGAAAAACAGGCGAATCTGGCTCAACTGGCCGAGCAGCTGCAAAAGGAAATCGACGATCTTGCAGGACCATACCATCTGTCACAGGCACTGGGTGAAATCAGCAGAATGAAATGGTTTCTTAACAATGTCTCTTCGTTGCCGGTAACCAGCAATTTTGCCTGGATTACTGGCTGGACGAGTGACAGCAACGGGCAGCAATTACGCAAGGCGCTGGAATTGAAGTTCAGTCATGCCATACTTCATTTTCCTGAGACCCCTGAAGGTTCACAACCACCAATGATCTTGAATAATCCGTGGTGGGCAAAGCCGTTCGAATTATTTTCAGGTTTATTGGGTACGCCGGGTCGTAATGAAGCTGATCCAAGCAGGATATTGGCGCTAATGGTTCCGCTGTTGTTCGGTTATATGTTCGGTGACGTAGGCCAGGGGTTCGTGTTATTGCTGGCCGGTGCGTTGTTGCAGAAACGGTGGCCAATACTGCGTATCCTGGTTGTCAACGGTGCATCAGCAATGATATTCGGCTTCATTTTCGGCAGCATGTTCGGGCGTGAAGATTTGATACCTGCATTGTGGGTACATCCAATCGTGCAGCCATTGCCGGTACTCGCAGTTCCGCTTGTTGCCGGCGTGTTTATTATATTGCTAGGGCTGATATTGAATGCGGTTGAGTCGAGCTGGCGAGGGGAGTGGCTGCGCTGGCTGCACGTCGATGCGCCTGTGGTCGTACTTTACACAGGTATTATATCGACAGTATTTCTACAGGGTTCGGTGAGTCTGCTTATTATTGTCAGTGCACTCACATGGTACATTATCGGTAACCTTTTGCTCGCGGGCGGAAACATTATTGCAACACTTACCGCTATTGCAGCGTTGATTGAAACGATGATGCAACTGGTACTGAATACGGTGTCATTTGTACGTGTTGGAGCTTTTGCCCTGGCGCATGCCGGTTTGTCACTGGCATTCAATATTATGGCGGACAGCACCGATTCTCTAGTAGCTGCAGTGCTGGTGTTGCTGCTGGGTAATATTGTCGTCATCGTGCTCGAGGGCCTGGTCGTCAGTATACAGACTACGCGACTGGTGCTGTTTGAATTCTTCATCCGGTTCCTGCAGGCCAATGGCCGCGTATTCAAACCTCTAACTGGCCCTGCTACTGGAGTTGTGAATTCTTGAAAACACGTACTGTTGAATTAAATCGAGAGGAGCTGTTATGAAACTTGATAATACAAAAGCGATGTTCTGGCTGGGCCATCTTGGCTTTATCGGCTTTGCATCAATGTTGGCACTGTGGCTGTCACCTGCAATGGCGGCTGATAGTGCTGAAGCTGCATCAACACTGCCGGAGGGTGCCATCGCATGGGGTTTTCTAGCAGCTGCAATTTCCACCGGGCTATCAGCGCTCGGTGCCGGTATTGCAGTTTCCAATGTCGGCAGTGCCGCAATAGGCGCAATGGCAGAGAAGCCGGAAATACTGGGTCGAACCCTGATCGTGATAGGACTCGCGGAAGGTATCGCAATTTATGGTTTGATTGTGTCGATCCTGATATTGAATCAGATCATATAAGTAAAATAGATACCGGGATACAAAATGTCAGTAGCTGAATTTATTGGTGATGAAGTCAGTGCCGCGGCTTATCGGCTTTGTGGTATTGAAGTTCACGTTGCAGAAAACGATAGCGCTTTATCGCTTATAAAAAAGTCTTGCGAACGTGCATCGCTGGTGCTGGTAAGCAGTAGCACACTGCAATACATTCGCAGTGAGGATCTCGATGAATTGCTGGCGAATATCCAGCCGCCAATTCTCATTGTGCCGGATGTACGCGGCATGAAAGATGTGCCTGATATTGCTTCCCGAGTAAATAAGCAACTAGGTCTGCTGGAATGAGTTCTACTGATTCAGATATGCAGCAGGATAAAGACACACTTGAGCACTTACTTGGTGTCGTGGTTGAAAATCGTGAACAACGCTGCAAGCAGGTGCGTGAAAAAGCACACCAGCAGGCAACCCAAGTCATCAAGCTGTCGTACTCCCGAGGCCGTGCCCGCATGCATCATCATATCGATGCATTACGGGAAAAATACAGGCTGCGTGTAGCCTCGGCCATTGCGCGCAACCAGACACAATTGCGCAAGCAGCATCAGAAAGAGGACAGGGCCATGCTCGACATTGCCTGGCCTTTACTGCGTAAAACAATGCTCGCGCTGTGGAAAGATCCGGACTCAAGACGTATGTGGCTGGATGCGGCAATCGAGAGTGCCTCATCGAAATTAAGGCAGCATGGCTGGCACATCGAACATCCGTTAGATTTGAGCGAAGAAGACATTAACAGGCTTAGTCATACGTTTACGCACGGCAAGGGCAAGCGCTCCAGGATGTCAGTATGTGAAGATATCGAAGCAGGTATTCGGATTTCCAGGGACGGAACAGTCATTGATGCAACAGTTGATGGCCTTTTACACCAGAAAACCTCGATTGAAGCCACTTTGATTGCGCGCATCAAGCAGGGAGTGGCAGGCAATGAGTGATACTCATAAATACCATGCTGTGGTCAACTGGATAAGCGGCCCTGTTTTACGTGCGACTACACAGAAACCTTTTCACTTGAACGAGGCTGTAAAAGTTGGGCATCAGCAGCTTCTCGGTGAAGTGATTCGCATCAATGGCAACGAGTCCGTCATCCAGGTGTACGAAGATACAACCGGATTGCGGCCGGGAGATCCTGTCATCGCGACAGGGTCCCCGCTATCTGTAAAACTTGGGCCGGGTTTGCTGGGCAATATTTTTGATGGGCTGTTGCGGCCGTTGAATGAACAGGGGCGTTATGTTAAACCGGGTGCTGGTCAGGAAAGAGCCGGCAAAAAATTTGCCTTCAGCCCATTAATAAAAAAAGGCGATTTGCTCACCCGTGGAACCCTGTTTGGTTCTATTCATCGTGCAGATGCGCGCCTGCAGCGTTGTATGACACCACCTAATTGTGATGGCAGGGTTGTCTCAATCAAACCTGCTGGCGAGTATGGCGAAGACGAAATCCTTTGCACCCTGGACTGTGACAGCGAGATTCAAGAGCTCAGCATGAGCCATTACTGGCCCGTCAGGAAGCCCAGGCCGGTGCTTAGTCGTCGACCGATAAAAGGGCCGCTATTTACCGGGCAGCGTATTCTTGACAGTATTTTCCCGGTCGGCTGCGGTAGCCGCGCAGCCATGCCAGGCGGTTTCGGAACCGGCAAGACCGTATTACAGGAAACGCTGGCGAAGTGGTGCGATGCAGATGTGATCATCTATGTCGGATGTGGTGAGCGTGGCAATGAAATGGCTGGCGTACTCCATGATTTCCCTGCACTGGACGACCCGCGAACCGGACGGCCGCTGATGGAGCGCACAGTCATCATCGCCAATACATCCAATATGCCGGTCGCTGCGCGCGAGGCGAGTATTTATACGGCAGTGACTGTTGGCGAATACTTTCGCGACATGGGTCTGCGCGTTGCCTTGATGGCTGACTCCACCAGTCGCTGGGCAGAGGCACTACGTGAAATATCCGGGCGACTGGGTGAGCTGCCCGGCGAGGCCGGATACCCGGCTTATCTCAGCAGCCGGCAGGCCGACTTTTATGAACGTGCGGCGCATGTTTATGCACTGTCCGGAAACGTCGGTTCATTGACCATTATCGGAGCCGTAAGTCCGCCGTCTGCCGATTTTTCCGAACCCGTGACGACGCATACCAAGCGATATGTGCACTGTTTCTGGGGGCTGGATCCTGGCAGGGCACAGGCGCGCTTCTACCCGGCCATCCATCCGCTGCAATCCTATTCGCAAGACGTGGATGCGCTGGTCCACTTCTGGAGCCAGAATGGCTACCCCAACTGGGAAAGAGAACGCCAGCGGTTTCTGGCCTTGCTGGAAGAGCAGGCCCGGCTCGAGCGTATGGCTCGCATCATTGGCAAGGATGCGCTGCCACCACGCCAGCAACACGTACTGCTGTGTGCCGAGCTGATCAACGAGGCCTTTTTACGCCAGTCTGCATTTTCCGAGGTGGACCGCTACTGTTCGGCCGAGCGCCAGATTGCGATGATGCAGATGATCAATCGCTTCATCAAGCTTTCCGAGCATGCTGTCGAAATGAATGTCAGCATGGAGACCATCGCGGCCCTGCCGGTGATGCGCAGGTTGATGCGCATGGGTGAGGAAATCGGTGAAGATGATCTGGACAAATACAATGATCTTCGCGCTGAACTCGATGATGCCTTCGCCCAGCTGACACGCAGTTCCGAGCAGGAAGGAGAAAGCATTGAAAGCTGATGTCTATGCCGATGGCGCGGCTACCCGTCTTGAAGGGCCGTTGTTGTTTTTGAAGCGCACGGTCAATGTCGGCCTGAATGAGGCCGTTGAAGTCGAAGATGGTCAGGGTAATGTCCGCCTTGGCCGCATCTCAGCCATCGATGACGACAGCCTGACTGTTGAGGTACTGGAATCAACATCAGGGCTGGGCCTCGATGACACGCGTGTGCGTTTCCTGGGTGAGCCGCTGACGTTTGCGGTTGGCCCGGAACTGCTCGGTCGTATTTTTGACGGGGTTGGCCGGGTCATCGACGACGGGCCACCGGTGCCGGCAGAAAAGACGCTGCGTATTGATGGCTTTTCAATCAATCCGGCAGCGCGTGACAGACCGGCTGACTTTATCGAGACGGGTATCTCCACCATCGACATTATGAACAGTCTGGTACGTGGCCAGAAATTGCCAATATTCTCGGGCGCGGGTTTGCCCCATGACCAGCTCGCAATCCAGATCGCACATCAGGCTCGTCTGCGCAAAGGCAGCAAGCGGGTTTCAGACAATGACGAATTTGCCATGGTGTTTGTTGCTATTGGTGTGCCCTACGATTCTGCGGAACGTTTTCGCTCTGCGATGGAAGCCAGCGGTGCGCTGGAACATACCCTGCTGTTCCTCAACCTTGCATCTGATTCGAGTACACAGCGTTTGCTGTGTCCGCGTTACGCGCTTACTGCAGCCGAGTACCTTGCCTTCGAGCAGGGCAAGCATGTGCTTGTATTAATGACAGATATGACGAACTACTGCGAAGCCCTGCGTGAAGTCTCGGCCAGCCACGGTGAAGTGCCTAGCAGAAAAGGCTTTCCCGGTTACATGTACTCCGACCTTGCAACCCTGTACGAGCGTGCCGGCAGTATCAAAGGTGTATCGGGTTCATTGACGCAACTACCCATCCTGACAATGCCGTCGGATGACATCACACACCCGATACCCGACCTGACCGGATATATTACTGAAGGCCAGATCGTACTTGACCGTGAGCTCGATCGTGCCGATATTTATCCCCCGGTGAAAGTATTACCCTGCCTGTCGCGTCTGATGAAAGACGGCACAGGTGAAGGATTTACGCATAAGGATCATCCCGACCTGGCAAACCAGCTATATGCTGCCTATGCGCGTGCCGTCCATGTGCGCTTGCTCGCCAGCGTGGTCGGGCGTGAAGGTTTGACCGAAACGGATCGCCTGTTTCTTGATTTTGGTGACGCCTTCGAAACCCAATTTATTCACCAGCAGGGCATGCGCAGCCTGGAAGCGGGTATGGAAATCGGCTGGCAATTATTACGCATATTGCCTGCCAGTGAACTGTATCGATTGAATGACAGGCAGATCGAAGAATATATCCTGCAGCACGAGGCAGCAGAGGTAATGGCATGATCGGGCCCAGCCAGGCTCCGACACAGGCCGCTGTTCTTGAGCTTAAGAATGAACAGGTCGTGGTCAAGGAAGCCTATGTGTTTCTCGATGAGAAACGCTTGTTGTTAGCCTCAGAATTGCTGCGACAATTACGTCTTTACCAGCAGCTGAAAATCGAGCTGGATGCGTCACATGCTAGTGCCAGGGATGCCATGCAAGCTGCTGTGATGCATCATGGACTTGATGGCTTGCAGGTGTACCCGGCTAAATCACTCGACGCTGCAGAGTTCAAGCAAAGCACACGCAACTTCATGGGTGTTATGCTGGTCGAAACTGAATTAATCACGGAAGCCGTCTCGGAGCCTGCCACAACGCCATCGAATCCGTCCGCTAAGGCTGAAAACTGTTCCCGCCTGTACCGTGACATTGTCGTTCAAAGTGCGGTGCTCGCAGGCATATCGGGTAACCTTTATCGTTTGCTAGCGGAGTATCGCGTCACTGAACGCCGCTCACGCGCGCTGGAAAATATTATCCTGCCTGAAATTGACCAGGCCTTACGCGAAATGTCGTCGCATCTTGAAGAACTCGATCTTGAAGATGCAATTCGTGTGCGGCTGCAGTCGAATTAACTGTACCAGTCACGACCCGATCTGACAGTTACTGTGGGTTTTGCATGGACGGGTGTACAGGCCATGCAGGTGGTTTAACATCCTGTTCTCTGCGCCTCTGCGAGAGGAAATATCTATAGTCTTTTATATAGCCAATCCCGGTTGTACTGAAAAAACATAGCCTGGGTTTGAGTGATTATGACACTGGCCGTCAGATTTCAATCCTGACTATTACAAATTAACAAGCTTGATAACACCTCCATATTGGATTTACAGTTTAATTACAGGCAAAGGTGCAAAGCAGGGTAATGAAACGGGATAAAATAGAATTATTATTAGACAAGACTATGTGCATGGACTAATATCCACAACATATAGTGATATAACAATAACAACAACACTATATCTGGTATTAGACATGCCAGATTTTTCAAGGAGTTAGCCAATGAGCGCCGTTAACCACCCACGTACAGCGACTGAAACTTCCGTCGAGATTCCATTACAGCCGGCATCATTCGATATCTGGCAAAGAAAATACCAGCTTAAGTCTGCCACTGGCGAGGCAATTGACGCATCTATCGATGAAACATTTGCGCGCGTTGCTCGCGCACTGGCTGATATTGAAACCACGCCTGAAAAGCAAGAGCAATGGTACAAGAAATTTCTGTGGGCATTACGCCATGGCGCTGTACCTGCCGGACGCATCATTTCAAATGCCGGTGCGCGGGAGCACAAACCGGCAACATCAACAATCAATTGTACCGTGTCAGGCAAAATTCACGATTCGATGGACGATATCCTGCAGAAAGTCCATGAAGCGGGTATGACCTTGAAATCAGGTGCTGGTATCGGCTATGAGTTCTCTACGCTGAGACCTAATAATGCCTATGTCTCAGGGTCCGGCGCTGTCACCTCCGGACCGCTGTCCTTCATGGATATCTACGACAAGGTCTGTTTCACCATTTCTTCCGCAGGTGGGCGTCGCGGTGCACAAATGGCCACTTTTGATGTGGGGCATCCGGATGTGATTGATTTCATCCGTGCCAAACGCGAAGACGGTCGACTGCGCCAGTTCAATCTGTCTTTATTGATTACCAGCGAATTCATGGAAGCCGTCAAACACGATGCGCAATGGAAGCTGGCATTCCCGCTGACTGAAGACGAGGTTGAAGCCAATAAAATCGACCTGAATGATAGCGATCAGGTGATATGGCGTGACTGGCCGATTAAAACCAATTACATCACCAATGAATCAGGCAGGGTTGCCTGCAAGATTTACAGGACGATACCCGCGAAGCGTTTATGGGATGTCATTATGACCTCAACCTATGAATATGCAGAGCCGGGATTCATACTCATCGATGAATACAATGAGATGAACAATAACTGGTTCTGTGAAGAAATACGCTCCACAAACCCATGTGGTGAACAGGGACTGCCTGAATACGGCGCCTGTTTGCTGGGTTCTATTAACCTGACGCGCCTGGTGATTGATCCGTTTACCGATAAAGCCCGTTTTGACTGGGACACTTACAAGGAAATTGTAAGTGTATTTACCCGCATGCTCGATAATGTCGTCGGCATACATGGGCTTCCCCTGGAGCAGCAAGCAAAAGAAATAGAAAGCAAACGCCGCCATGGCATGGGCTATCTTGGCCTTGGCTCGGCTTTAACCATGCTGGGTATTCGCTATGGTTCTGAAGAGTCGCTGCAACTTACCGAAAAAATGACACGCGAGCTGGCCATGACCGGGTGGGAGTGTGCTTTGGATCTTGCAAAGGAAAAGGGCCCTGCACCTGTGCTCGAGAAGGAATTCGAGGTCACGTCTGAAATGCTTAATCGCAGACCCGAGATGCTGGATGATGGCTGGCACAAAGGCGACAAAATAAAGGGCAAGGTACTGCATGCAAAATACAGCCGCTATATGCAAAAGATTGCTGAAGTGAATCCCGGACTGGTTGAAGAGCTTGCAGAAATTGGAGCGCGTTTTACACACCATAGTTCAATCGCGCCAACAGGTACCATTGCATTATCTATCGGCAACAATGCCAGTAATGGCATAGAGCCCAGTTTCGCGCACCACTACGCGCGCAATATTATTCGGGAAGGTAAAAAGAGCAAGGAAAAAGTGGATGTATGGTCTTACGAGTTACTGGCGTACAGGGAACTGGTAAACAAAAATGCCATGCCATTTTCGGATGCCGAAGATGAAAAGCTGCCGGATTATTTTATAAGTTCTGATGATGTTACGCCCAGGCAACACGTGGACATTCAGGCGGCTGCGCAAAAATGGATCGATTCCTCTATTTCAAAAACTGCAAATATTCCGACTGACTTTCCTTACGAAGACTTCAAGGATATATATCTCTATGCCTATGAAAAGAATCTAAAGGGTTGTACTACCTTTCGCTTTAATCCGGAAGTTTTCCAGGGTGTGCTGGTAAAGGATAAAGACCTTGAGAATACCATCTACAGATTTTCACTGGAGGATGGCACAATCATTGAAGTTAAAGGCAACGAAGAGATTGAATACGATGGTGAAATGCACACGGCGGCAAATCTGTATGATGCTCTGAAAGAAGGCTATTACGGAAAGTTTTAATTAACTGTATCTAATTGTTAGCAGTGCTGATTACTTTGGAGCACTAATAAATATAATAATAAAAGGTGGTTTGAAATGGCTATTGAAATAAAAAAGAAAATTGTCGGCTACGACGTAATAGATGACGAAAAGCCGGTGCAAGATAGTGCAGAAGAAGTTGCAAAGGATGAAGAAGTGTTGGATAAAACAACATCAGATAAAACAACATCAGACACCACAAGCACTGACTCCGCTACTGCGGAAATCATCCAGATGCATGAAAAACTCGAGCGTCCGGAAATGCTGCTCGGTTCCACCTACAAAATCAAAACACCCCAGTCCGAACATGCCCTGTATATCACGATCAACGATGTTGTATTGAACCTGGGTACCGAACATGAAATTCGACGGCCCTACGAGATATTCATTAACTCGAAAAACATGGACCACTTTCAGTGGATTGTCGCATTAACAAGAATTATCTCGGCCGTTTTCAGAAAAGGTGGGGATGTTACCTTCCTGGTTGATGAGTTGCGTAGCGTGTTTGATCCTCGCGGTGGTTACTTCAAGAAGGGCGGCAAGTATAAACCCTCACTTGTAGCTGAGATTGGTGATGCCATCGAATGTCATATGAAAATGACTGGCATGATAGAAGACAAGGGTATTGATGATTGCCAGAAAGAAATACTCGATGCCAAGCGCAAAGAATATGATTCTATCCATGCTAATGGCAACAGTACACTTGATGAGTCTTCAAGTGAGTTTCCGCCGAACTCGCAGCTGTGCATGAAATGCCACACCAAGGCGGTGATCAGCATGGATGGCTGCATGACCTGCCTGAACTGCGGCGACTCGAAATGTGGCTAGCCTGTATAAGGAACGTCACAGGCACTTAAACATGAAACGGATTTTGCCGCGAAACACGCAAACAACGCAAAAGACGCTAAATACTGCGAATTATTTTTATAACTAAACTGAATAACTTATTTGCGCTCTTTGCGAGTTTTGCGGCTAGTTATCCTGTTATTCTGTTAATCTGAAACGATGCAGGTATCAGGCTAACTTTGTTAGCCA
>CAZRKQ010000184.1:0-9029 GCA_964600755.1 uncultured Thiotrichaceae bacterium | reverse complement strand
AATGAAAAGAATAATTACAGGATTGGCATTACTTTCCGCTTCACAAGTAGCAATGGCCGGCGCGGCTGGTGGTGACGCAGGTTGCGGCTGGGGTAATGCCCTGTTCAAAGGTAATAGTGGCACAGCAAATCACGTACTGGCAGGCACCACCAACTCGTTGTTCGGCAATAACACATTTGGTATGACCACAGGTACAAATGGTTGCACTACTACCAGCACCCTGGGTTACGGTGGAGCCAGTGCGGTAAGCGCTATCATGAACGAGTTTTCTGAAGATGTCGCACGTGGTGAAGGCGATGCATTAAAAACTGTTGCAGTGCTTTACGGTGTTGAACCTGCTGACCGCGATACATTTGCACAGGTTATGCATGAAAATTTTGCCGTTATATTCCCCAATGAGGATGTAACTGCAAATGAAATGATTGCCTCAATCGAAGAAGTCATGAAAGCAGACCCAACTCTTGCAAAATACATTATTTCATAATTGATTTTGTAGTTAAGCTTAAGCCCAGGCCCTGCATCATAAGGTGCGGGGCCTTTTTCATGAGTTGAATACACAGACCAGCAACGCATTAATCAATGTTTTCATCCTCGAACAACCCGCTCCAATCCGCATATCAATGACGCCCATACACGCAACGCCACACATTTTAACCATGCGCTGCTTACTTTTTATTGCTCTGTTATCAATTTTTTCTACTGCTCATGCTGTTGAGGACAAGTATGCAGCTGATTTACAGGCGCAGGCAAGTAAACATCAAATTTGGCAGAGCACGGAATGGCTCAACCTGCTGCATTATGATGGCAAGGGTGACTTGCCTGAAGATTATGAGAGTGAAGTCAATGATAGTCGTTTTTTTAATGCTGCAGACGGTAAAACAAATCCTGAATCCGAGATACTCGCCACAATTGCCGCTTTCTATGAAACTGATACTACTGGAGACGAACATGCACAATGCAGATTTATTGCCCGACTTAACTGGCTAAAACAGCAACTTTCTATTGAGACAAAGTCATTACCGGTGGTCCGTTGTAATAAATACATCGAATGGCGCAAGCATGTCTATTCAGATCTTGTCACCCTTGTATTCCCCGCATATAACCTGAATAGTCCATCATCCATGTATGGTCATACATTATTGCGCCTCGACATCACAGAAGATGAAGGAAATTCCAGATGGCTTTCCACGGCGGTCAATTTCGGTGCAAATGTAACAGAAGATGACAATTCTATCCTCTATGCCTACAAAGGCCTGGCTGGAGGCTACTCGGGCACATTTGTCACCGATCATTACTACAAAAAGATCCAGGAATATAACCGCATCGAGCATCGCGATATATGGGAATACCAGCTAAATCTAACAGCAGATGAAACCGAGAATCTCGTTACCCATCTCTGGGAACTACAAAATATAAACTTTGATTATTATTACTTCGATGAAAACTGCTCATACCGCTTACTGGAACTTCTCGAAGTAGCACGTCCCGGTATTGAACTGACAGATAAATTTATCATCACCGCCATTCCTGTTGACACTGTTCGTGCCATAGAAGCTGCCGGCATGATCGAAGAAACAACTTACAGACCATCCCAATCGACTGTTTTGAGGCATTTACTTAGACAGGCGTCAGAAGATGATCATGAGCTGATCATCAATCTATCTGAAGATATTTCTGTATCCAAACAGCTCAATTTTACTGAGTTGCCCCAAAACAGACAGAGAAACATCGTAGACATAGCCTACCAGTATTTACGATATCAGCAGACCGGCAAGGAACGTGACCCTGTAATTGCCAAGCGTAGTCATCAGTTACTATTACTGCTCAATTCATACCCTAAAGACACGACAACAGATGTAGAAATCGATACGCCTGTCTCACCGGAAAAAGGTCATGGTAGCAAACGAGCAACTATTGGTCTTGGACAACGACTTGATAATTATTATGCCGAACTGGGTTTCAGGATGTCGTTCCATGATCTTGAAGATAATGAGAATGGATTCCTGCGAGGAGCACAGATTAATATTGGAAGTTTACAAGTTCGCGCTGAAGAAAATGAATCCATCAGACTGTATAAACTTGACCTTATAGATATTTTATCGTTAACACCACGAACAAACTTTTTTAAGCCGTTAGCCTGGAAAGTCTATACTGGTCTGGAAAGACAACTCACCAGGGGAGTAGACCAGTTAACTGCGCATGTAACCGGTGGAGCCGGAGGTAGCTGGCAGCTGTTAAAAAACGGCCAGGTTTATGCACTGGCCACAGGTCGGCTTGAAATCAACAGGCAGTTAGATCGCGCAATAGAACCGGCGATTGGATTTGACGCCGGCCTGTTACAGCACTTCGGGCCAACAACGGCTCGTCTGGATGTCAGCGGCGAGCATTTCAGCGATGGTATATACCGTCTGCGCGCTGGTTATATACAGAATTTTGTCATTAGCACCAATCATTCCATCAAGTTTTCGGCCATGTACGAATGGCAGGAAGTGGATGAATTTTCAGATATACAGTTGAACTATCAATATTATTTCTGATCAGGCGGTTTTCAATACAGCCCCTCAAACGGGATGTATTTCAACATATCACCCACATGTATGGCCTTTCCTGGCTCAACGATGACAAGACCATCGGCCCAGCTCGCCGAGCTCAGTACACCTGATCCCTGGTGCGGATAAATTTCTGCATAAGTGCCTGCTTCATCATGCCTGACGCGCACACGCAGGTATTCCTGTCGTTTCATGCCTTTCCATTCAAAGCCGGAACGTATCGATAGCACGTTTGATGAATTATTTTCCGCACCCTGCATTTTCAAAATCAACGGACGTGCAAAAATCAGGAATGTCACGAACACCGAAACCGGGTTACCAGGCAGCCCCATAAATAATGTGTTATCAACATTACCAAATGCCACCGGTTTGCCGGGTTTCATATTGATGCGCCACATGGTCAACTCACCAATCTGTTCCAGTGCGATACGTACATAATCTTCCTCACCAACAGAAACGCCACCACTGGTTACGACAAGATCAGCATTGGCAGCTGCACGTGCTAAGACATCGAGTGTCGCTTCCAGTGTATCCGGAACAATACCCAAATCTATCACTTCACAGTCTACTGACTGCAGCAGGCCTTTTAATGTATAGCGGTTGGAATTGTATATCTGGCCTTGACCAAGTTTCTTTCCAGGCTCAACCAGCTCATCACCGGTAAAAAAGGTAGCCACTTTAAGTTTTCGTTTAACAGAAACCTCTGCCAGACCGACGGATGCAATTAATCCCTGTTCCTGCGGACGAATACGTGAACCGGCTTTGAGTATGACACTGTCTTTTTCAATATCTTCACCGGCACGACGAATATTCTCGCCTGCCTTGACTGCTGTATTGATAATAACGTTATCGCCCTGCTGCTGACACAGTTCCTGCATGACAACTGCATCTGCACCTTCGGGTATCGGCGCACCGGTGAATATTCTTGCTGCCTTGCCTGCTTCCAGCTTTACACCGATTTGCCCCGCGGGAATGCGTTGACTGACTGTCAGTGTAACTCCGGGTTCAGCGCATTCAGCACTGCGCACGGCATACCCATCCATGGCACTGTTGTCATAACCCGGCACATCTATTGCCGAGATCACCTCCTCGGCAAGGACACGCCCAAGCGCATGCTCGACACCCAGCAGCTCGCTTTGAACAACGGGTGAGCCGGCATCGAGAATTCTTGAAATGGCCTCGTTAACCGGGATCAGCTCAGGTGTAGCACAACCGTCATCAGCGATGACTTCATTATCCTGAATCATTTTTCCAGCAGCCGTGGCATCAGCTCGACCATGTTGCACGGCCTGTTACGGTAATCCAGTTGTGGACCAATGATGTCATCCCAGCCGGTGCGGCAGGCGCCGCTCGAGCCGGGCAGGCAGAAAATGAAGGTGCCGTTGGCGACGCCGCCAAGTGCCCGCGAGGCCACGGTAGAGGTCTTGATGTCCTGGTAGGATATCCAGCGAAACAGCTCGCCAACGCCTTCGATTTCCTTGTCCAGCAGCGGTCTGACAGCCTCCGGTGTACTGTCCCTGCCGGTCATGCCGGTACCGCCCGTGGTGATTATGGCATTGATATCCTGCGATGCTATCCAGCGTGAGATGACTTCACGCAATTTGTAGATATCATCGGGAACAATGCATTTCTCGGCCAGCCTGTGCCCAGCCTCGGTCAAGCGTTCGACCAGGACCTTGCCGGAGGTATCGGTTTCTTCAGTGCGGCTGTCAGACACGGTCATAACCGCAATTTTTACCGGGATTAATTCACGTTCACTCATAGTGTCTATCTGCATCCGGGGTTATCAGGAGTGAATATTATGCCATTATTGTCTACCCATTCCTGCGAATAATGCCCTGCACGGTTTTACGGTACAATGCCGGGGCATGGCAGACCATATATCAACAAGCGATCAAGGCCCCATCCTGCTCGATCCTTTTTCCCGGCGTATTGAGTACGTCCGCCTGTCAGTTGCTGATAAATGCAACCTGCGCTGCTTTTACTGCCTGCCGGAAAACTTCAAGCAGTTTGAGCTGCCGGAACACTGGCTGACATTTGATGAAAGTGAACGCGTCATCAAGGCCTTTACCGAACTTGGAGTTGCTCGTGTTCGCATCACTGGCGGCGAACCCCTGGTCAGAAAAAACCTGCCATACCTGGCGAAGCAACTGAAAGCACTACCGGGTCTTGCTGACCTCTCCCTCAGCACCAATGCAGTGTTACTGACACGTTATGCGAAAGACTTGCACGATGCCGGCATCGCTCGCCTCAATGTCAGCCTTGACTCGTTAGATGAACACCGCTTCAAACAAATTACCGGCGGTGATTTGCAAGCCGTACTCGATGGACTCATGGCCGCTAAAGAAACCGGCTTCACTCCCATCAAGATAAACATGGTGGCAATGAAAGGCATTAATGATGACGAATTCGATAACATGGTCGAATTCTGTCTTGAACATGATTTTACCCTGCGACTGATCGAGACCATGCCGGTTGGCGCGACCGGAACTCATGCCAGCAACCATTACCTCAATTTACAGCAGGTCAGGCAGCAACTTGATAAACGTTTTGATTTGATACCCGGCGTTATGCCTGGCGGCGGTCCAGCCCGCTACATGCAGGTAAAAAACACGAACCTGCGCATCGGTTTTATCACCCCGTTATCGCAGCATTTTTGTGGAACCTGCAACCGGGTAAGAGTTTCAGTCGACGGCACCCTGTATTTATGCCTGGGTCAGGATGACAAGTACGAATTACGTCCGCTATTAAGACAGGGCATCAGTGATGACGGGCTGAAGAATGCTATCGTTGAAGCCATTGCACACAAACCGGAGAAGCACGAGTTCAGAGACAGGCCGGGACAAATTGTGCGCTTGATGAATATGACAGGCGGATAACTCAGCTGAAATTGAATCACTACGCGGCAGTTCAGCGCTCGACCAGGACAGCAAGGCACCTGAACTCAAGAAGTATGCAAAAGATGGTGAACCGATAGCTCGTGATTATGTCCAGCAACCACCGTTGATCCCTCTCAAGGTTCAAGGCTACATGGTCAATCTTAAATCCAATAAAGGCCTGCCGTGCCACAGCTGGAAGAGCTACCGCGAAGCCGGTGCCACAAAAATCAGCCTGACACATTTTGAAGACAGGGGTGCAAACGTTTTAGCAGACATCTCGGCTCGACGCTATTTCTGCACCCAGTGCCTTGTGCCACAGGTGAATGCGCCGCCATTGGTTGAAAACGAATTCGAACCGATAACTGTTATTGCCGGGGAGAGACCTCGGACTCGCCACAGAATTGAGAATGATAATCATTCTGCCACATCACTGCATCACAGTTCATGCCGAAGGGTCGCTTTTATGTAATTTTGTCATGTTTTTGTTGACATTGGCCGTAGATGGGAGAAATATCCACCATATAGACATCGAGAAGGATGGTTCATAGCAACTAAATGTAAATTTACGGGGGGGATAAAATGAGCTCGGCAACACACATGGTTTCAACTTTCTGCACAGGCTGCGTTGCTGCAGCAGCGGCTGTTATTGCTATAGCAACACTAGTGACATTAATCTGGGTACTCTTTATTTAATTACACCCGTTTTAATATCGTTACTGTAAAAATTACATAACACCCTCACCCAGTGAGGGTGTTTTTTTATTAATATGATCTGGTGATTTTCTGTTACTACATTCCTGTACAAGGCATATATGACGCTAAATAATATTATAAGTAACAACTTCAGAGCGGGATTAGACGCCTATAACTATATATTCCAGCGATAACTTAATACCTATTGAGATACACAGGCCTGGATGCAGGATGAGCAGTAAGCATAAAGCACCTGCCCTGCGTTAAACACCAGCATCGCAGCCCACACCAACTTACCCTGTACATAATCATCAGCCGCATCCATTATCCATTACTGCGTTTTCACCAGGCAGCCTGTTATTGTGAAGCTGTCACGTTTCGGCTATTGTGCATCAACAGATAATGCATGGTATGTATGTTTATTGAAGTTCCTCATATTTCATAATCAACAGGATCGAACATGAATAACCCATCGTCAGGATGTAACGGTTTTATCTGCCGCATATGGCAAGCCCTCAAAACACCTTCGACCAAATACTCACTGGGCTTCCTGATTCTGGTCATTTTCACAGTAACCAGCATCTTCTGGATCGGGTTCCATTATTCAATGGATGCAACCAACACTGAAGAATTTTGTATCTCATGCCATGAAATGGAAACATTCGTTTTCGAGGAATACAAGCAGACCATTCATTACAGTAATCGCACAGGTGTACGCGCCACCTGCCCGGATTGCCATGTACCCAGGGAGTGGCCACACAAGGTCGCTCGCAAGATACAGTCGACCAACGAAATGATGCACAAGATACTCGGCTCCATCGACACAGCGGAAAAATATGAGGCGAAGCGCCTGCAACTGGCAGAGAGGGTGTGGGCAAATATGCAGCAGACCGACTCGCGAGAATGCCGCAACTGTCACGGTTTTCAATTCATGGATTTCAGTAAACAGGGTGAAGATGCTGCCGATACCCATCCGGACGCACTGGACTCTGATATGACATGCATCGACTGCCACAAGGGTATCGCGCACAAACTACCCGAGGGTCATGAGGAATAATTATCCTGAACCATGGCATCACGGGGACAGGCGCCGTTCCGGGCAGGCTGAGAATACCCGCTAGCGCTTGATAACCCTGCCAAAAATACGATTAAGCTATTCATTTTAAAGCAGAATATTGTTGAGACCGGACTCCGTTTCCGCTATGCTGGAGAACTTTTCAGGCACGACAATGCCTGAATAACTGCCTGTTATATGAACAAACGGGCAATTAGAATTCACCCTTTAGAAGTTACAAGATAATGAACGATAGATCAGATACAAATCAGGACACTTTCGCCGTAAAGGTCGGCCTGGCCGAAATGCTCAAGGGCGGCGCCATTATGGATGTCACCAATGCAGAACAGGCCAAAATCGCGGAAGACGCCGGTGCCTGTGCGGTCATGGCACTGGAACGCATCCCGGCCGATATTCGCCGTGATGGCGGTGTTGCTCGCATGTCTGATCCCGACATGATCCAGGAGATCAAGGACACGGTTTCTATCCCGGTGATGGCCAAGTGCCGTATCGGCCATTTTGCCGAAGCCCAGGTACTGCAAGCACTGGAAATTGATTTTATCGACGAATCTGAAGTGCTGACACCCGCTGACGAAGCCAATCATATTTACAAGCATGACTTCAAGGTACCATTTGTGTGCGGCTCCACCAACCTCGGTGAAGCCCTGCGCCGCATTGGTGAAGGTGCCGCGATGATGCGTACCAAGGGTGAGGCCGGCAGCGGCAATATTGTCGAAGCTGTACGCCACATGCGTGCGCTGCAGGATGAAATGCAGCGCCTGACTACCCTCGGCAAGGAACAGCTGATGGCCGTTGCCAAAGACCTGGGAGCGCCCTATGACCTGGTCTGCTATGTCGCCGAGCACGGTAAATTACCCGTACCCAATTTCTCTGCCGGCGGTATCGCTACACCTGCCGACGCCGCACTGGTAAGACAGCTCGGTGCAGAAGCCGTGTTTGTCGGTTCGGGCATTTTCAAATCCGATGATCCGGCTTCCCGCGCAGCCGCTATAGTTAAGGCCACAACCCATTACGATGACCCAGAAATTCTGCTGCAGGTCAGCCGGGGACTGCGGCCCGGCATGAAGGGCCTGGAGATGTCGGAAATTCCCGAAGAAGAACGTCTCGCTGTGCGGGGCTGGTAAGCTACAGCCCCTGCTGATGGATAACCTTGTTGGCGTGCTTGCACTGCAAGGCGCCTATCAAAAACACGTCGACAGCCTTTCAAAACTTGGCGTTGATTCACGACTGATACGTAAAGCAGCTGAACTTGATCAATGTGCCGGCCTGATTATTCCAGGCGGTGAATCAACCACCATGAGCCTGCTGATACAACAATCAGGCATGTATGAACCACTACAGCAATTCGCGAAAGACAATCCGGTCATGGGCGTGTGTGCAGGCATGATCATGATGGCAGAGTCTGTCGATGATGAACGTGTAATCCCGCTTGGAATCCTCCCCTTTCGTGCCTTGCGTAATCATTACGGACGCCAGGTCCATAGTTTTACTGCTGATATAAACCTGGATTTTGACCCTGGTGGCAATCCTCTTCATGCACACTTTATCCGCGCGCCGGGTGTAGCCGATCTGGATGAAGACGTTGAAGTACTGGCAAGATATGACGACGAAGTCATCATGATCGGCAAGGACAGGCATCTTGCGTTGTCATTTCATCCCGAGCTGACTCACGACACCAGGATACACCAGTACTGGCTAACAAAGTTAGCCTGATACCTGCATCGTTTCAGATTAACAGAATAACAGGATAACTAGCCGCAAAACTCGCAAAGAGCGCAAATAAGTTATTCAGTTTAGTTATAAAAATAATTCGCAGTATTTAGCGTCTTTTGC
>CAZRKQ010000183.1:0-4195 GCA_964600755.1 uncultured Thiotrichaceae bacterium | reverse complement strand
CCCTTGTTTGCGGAATCGCGCATTCAGTGCAGTGGACAACTCCCGTGAGCGGCGCACGAAACCACGCTCAAGGTAGTACTGGCGTACGTAGCGGATCACTTCCCAATGCGCCTCGGGCAACTGCATGTCAGACTGCGCGGCAATCCGCTGCGCCGTGCTCTCTGACCACCCATTTTCCGGCTGAGAGGCGGTGCCGGCGCTCAAAATCCACTCTTGTTCGTTCTTCAACCGGTCGTGCTATGCTGTTGTCATACGAAACTCCTTGCGATGATGTTCAGTTGTATCGAAAGATCCTGGAGGGGCAGTTTACGATTTTCGGTTGCAGGTCGATTCGGTTATACCCGTGTTTCAAGTACCACCACGAAAGCCGTTGTGAGCACGATAGACAAGACTGAAAGCAGGTATTTGAGCGTCTTGAAGACGGGTTCGCTGATTGTGTCAAACTTTCCGCGTAAGAATTTCATGTCAAACCTCCACGATTCCGATTGGCAAAGTTCCTGATGCATCTGAGCATGCTCGTCGCTGGGACTCAATTGGGTTGGTGTTCCCCGTATTGAGTTCAGCCAGCCCAGCCTGGTCTTCACTTCATCACTTAAAACCTGACTAAAATAGTCAAGTATTACCTAGCTTATAAACCTGACTAATTTTTTTAAGTATTATTTTGTATGCCGCTGAATAGCGGGGAAAGAAAGACACACCGCCCTGCACGAATTCGCCCACGGGCCTGCACCGCGTGGGCAAAGAAGAACGCATGGAACGAGTGTTACGAAAGCTGTGAAGCTTGCATACCCATTGTCGACCGCGACCACCACCTCGTACGTTCTATTGTCGCAGTGGACAGGAATTAAGCCGCTTCAGTAAGCGCCTCTTGTGCTTGCCGGTGGAGCTGTTCTTTGAAACCCTCGGGTAATTCAAGCGCCGAAGCTAACTGATCGAGATGCGCTTGCTCTGAAGGGTGATCCGGGTTGATGGCCAAACAAGATGCCAGATAGAGCTCGGATTTTTGTTCCATGCTGTGTGCGCCTTTGGCTAACTCTTCGACAGATATTTGCTCACCCAGTAGATTAAACACCATACCCTTCGTTTCAATTGACATGTCCATTTGTTCGACCGCCTTGAAAATCCGTTGTTGCTCCATATCGTCGATATGACCGTCGGCTTTTGCTGCTGCAATCATGGCTTTGATCAATGTAAGCTCAAAAGCGGGTGGTAGCGCGCCATTGACTGCGAAAGCATCTTGATCCGGCATTAGGTTCGGCGTGCCGGCTTTGGCGCCTGTGTGATCGGTGTTATTTTGCTGCCAGTTTTGAAAAGCCTTGTAGGCAAGGCCACCCAGCACGGCTGCACCGCCATATCCGGCAGCTTTTCCGGCAAATTTTCGGGCCGATTTGTTGCCGACGAGTAGTGCCATGATACCCCCAGCCGCGGCGCCACCTGCCAAGCCTCCAGGGATGCTGCCGGACAGTTTGCTCATGGTGTTACCTGCACCCGGTGTCTCATGATTCGAAGAAAGCGTAGCGTTAGATGAGCCGATAAACTGATTCAACAGATTTTGTATGTTCATGTTCAGGTAGTCCTCATGTCGTTATACGCGGAGGTATGTTTAGCCTGTCGATATACTGGCGATACTACGCCAGTTGCCTGTGTTGTTATTATTCGGGTACGGAGTGAAATAAATAATCAATTTATTATCTTTAAAGCTTCGATTATTCCGAAGTAATCGGCATCGGGAATTTGAGACCACAGGCACACGCTGAGGTGAGTGATCAAGGATGCGCTTGAGAAGTATCGGATCTCACCGGGAATTTCATTCAAGCCTTCGTCAAAACGCCGGTCATGTCTCCCGGTAATCAGCGCTGTAAGCTTCAAGCTGCCGGGGCGATCAGCCAGGGGCTGTTCTCAAGGCACCAGCCGGGCCTTCAGTCAGGGTTCACAAGACGTTTATGAGGCAACGAAAAGTTTTCCAGCGAATTGAACTTGGTGACACCGATCGGCAGCTTACGCAGGCGGCGTACGCCTTCCCCGCCTGTCCAGATGTTGACATCATCGGGTATCAACTCTCGCAGCTCGAGCAAATGCGCGCGAATATTCTTGTACTGGTAGGCACCACTGAATGTAATGCCCACGGTGTCGGCATGAAATTGCCTCACTGCCCGTACGATCTGATGCATTGGAACCTCACCACCAAGATTGATGGCTGAAATTCCCTGCGAGGAAAGTATGCCGGCCACCATCAACAGTCCCAGCGTATGTTCCTCTCCGGGCAGGGTTGCCAGCAGCACCAGCGGTCTTTCAGCACTTCTCTGAATTCTGGCTATTTCTGTATTTAGAAATCGAATCAGTTGTTGTGAAAGAAAGTGTTCCTGGAATACCTGCAATTTGCCACCGATCCACAGCTCGCCGACCGCGTTCAGCAATGGGACGACCGTGTCGAGAATAAACGATTTCATGCCCTGTTTTTCGTACTGCATACGAAACAGAATTTCGACCTGCCCAGCATTGGCGGAACTGATTGCTGCCAGTATCGCGCTGACTGCTTTATCCAGTTGCTCGGGCTGTTCAGGCTGCAGGCTGGCTTCGAGTTCATCCAGCGCAGCCTCGCTGAGTGGCAAAAGCTTGCCTGGACGCATGCCCTGATCCAGTAAGCGCCGGATCCGTTGCAGGCGCCTCAGCTGCCGTTCCGGGTATATGCGCTCGCCTTTTTCATTGCGTACCGGCTCCGGAAAGCCGTAGCGGCGCTCCCAAATCCGCAGCGTGTCACGCCCGATACCGGTATCACGTTCGACCACGCCGATAGAAAAAAGGCCATTGTTTTCAATCATCTGATATTCCCCGATATTTACGATACTTACAATAACACAATGTGTCCTAGACAAACAGCATATTTTGTGTATACTGACCACATGAGCAAACAACAAGGCTCATAACCAACGCACACCATTAGGAGAAATGACATGAGTAACTACGAGCAGCAAATTCTTAGCACCGCGCGCGTTTACGATAATGCCATGCACGCTGCTGAACAGGAGGGCATTGAAATTCTGTCTTCTGTGGTTGCTGGCAGCAGATTGCACGAAATAATTAACAATCCTATTGACAGCGGAATCGATGAAGGGTGAGACAGAAACACTCGTTTAGTGACCCTCCGTCACATCAAAACCCGAACTTCAGCACACAATAGCAACGAATCGGTTTGTGCCCGAAGAGGTTGAATAGACCTCTTCGGGCTGTTGAGACGAGACAAACCGGAGTCGCCACAAAAAGGATCCCCCTATGCACTGTGAAACAACAGACGACCAGCCCGGGGAGGTTGCTGCGAACGTGAGTCGGGAAGACAGCGGTCTACCGTTGCCCTGTCGAGGCTGTACGCGCGATTGCAGTGATTACCAACGTTGCAATCGCAGGCCATGGCGCATGAGTGTCCGGACCTGAACAATTCAAGCACAATCAACGGTAAATTACATTGTCCTGATCAGACCATGCTTCAAGCCGGTTCACCAGCATAGCCGGATTGCGCTGGATTTGGACAGCCTCGAACACGGCTCCGCAGGGTGTGTACCAGGAACCGTTGGCGTCATCTTGCTCAAATGCGCGTACAGGTCCACCCAGCGATTGGCTGCGGTCAACCGTACAGGACCGCATGTTTGTATGCATGGACTATTTCAGGTGAGTAATTAAAATAAACCAGTTGATCATAGACATAAATGTCGAATCAAATGTTCACTGGGTGGTTCCTTGTTTTACCTGATTTTCATTCTATCTGTTCGGCTTAAGGCCGGCCCCTGGTAACGCCGTCATGTCAGGCACACACTATCGATCGAAAGGCTGGCAGACATTTCATCACTGCATCTGGCCGAGTTTGGTGTTGCTACTGTTCTCCGGCTGCACCACGGTACCCGTGCGGGATTCGGACGCCGTGCCACTGCCGGCGCATTTTTCCGGCAGTGGTGCCGACAATCTGCCGCAACACTGGTGGGAGAGTTTCGGGGATGCTGTACTGGACCGGCTTATCGAGCAGGCGCTGGCGCAGAATTTCAGCCTGCAGAGTGTCTGGGCGCGCCTGGACCAGGCCGCTGCCGTTGAGCGCGTCGCCAACGCCGAACTTTACCCGTCCCTGGATGCTGAAGGCAGTGCCGGTCGGAGCTGGTCACAAAACAACAGAGGTATCGACACTGACAACTATTCCCTGGGGGCT